>NZ_JBEYFS010000127.1:0-34278 GCF_040634475.1 Streptomyces sp. NPDC007095 | reverse complement strand
CCTCGTACTGGACGTACTTGGGCTTTCGGCCGGTGCGGCGAGAGTGCGTGCCGGGCGTCGCGACGGGGCGAACGTTGCCTGTTGCGGCACTAGACGCAGGCAGGGGGGGGCGACGGCACCCCGGACGTCCTCACCGGGACGTTCACATCCGGAAGTCCTCACCGTCGCCCCCTCCCCCTCGTGAGAGCAACGTTCCCTTCCGGTCACTCACAGCCACAGCCTCGAAACGCGTCCTCCCTACCTTCGGGACTCAGTCAGTCGTTGTACGACACCTGGGCACCGCACCGGAGAACCGTGGAGGCGTCATGACAGCCCCTAGTACAGCCCCCGCAGCGAGCAGGGGAGGCCGCTGGATCCAGGAGTGGGATCCGGAGAACGAGACCTTCTGGAAAGAGACGGGTGAGAAGGTCGCCCGGCGGAATCTGCTCTTCTCCGTGCTCTCCGAGCACATCGGCTTCTCGATCTGGACCATGTGGTCGGTGATGGTGCTCTTCATGGGCCCCGAGTACGGGCTCACCCCGGCCGACAAGTTCATGCTCACCTCGATGGTGACGCTGGTCGGAGCCGTGGTGCGGGTGCCGTACACCTTCGCGGTGGCGATCTTCGGCGGCCGGAACTGGACCATCGTCTCGGCGAGCCTGCTGCTCGTCCCGAGCGTCGCCGCGTTCGCGGTGATGAAGCCGGGCACCTCCTTCGACACCTTCCTGCTGGTCGGGCTGCTCGCCGGCATCGGCGGCGGCAACTTCGCCTCCAGCATGACCAACATCAACGCCTTCTTCCCGTTGAAGAAGAAGGGCTGGGCGCTCGGCCTCAACGCGGGCGGCGGAAACATCGGCGTGCCCGTCATCCAGCTCGTGGCGCTCGCGATCATCGGCGCGAGCGGCGGGCCGAGGGTCCTGCTGGGGATCTACATTCCGCTGATCGTCGTCGCCGCGGTGCTCGCCGCCGTCTACATGGACAACATCGCGTCCGTGAAGAACGACACCGGCGCCGCGAGGGACGCCGCGAAGGACGCCCACACCTGGATCATGTCCTTCCTCTACATCGGCACCTTCGGGTCGTTCATCGGCTACAGCTTCGCCTTCGGGCAGGTGCTCCAGAACCAGTTCGGCCGCACTCCGCTGCAGGCGGCCTACGTCACCTTCATCGGCCCGCTGCTCGGCTCGCTGATCCGGCCCGTGGGCGGCTGGCTCGCCGACCGCTACGGCGGCGCGCGCATCACGCTGTGGAACTTCGTCGCCATGGCCGGCGCGACCGGTGTCATCGTCGTCGCCTCCACCCAGAAGTCGCTTCCCCTGTTCACGATCGCGTTCATCGCGCTGTTCGTGCTCACCGGGCTCGGCAACGGCTCGACGTACAAGATGATCCCGGGCATCTTCCAGGCCAAGGCCGTCGCCAAGGGCCTTGAAGGGGAGGAGGCGGCCTCCTACGGGCGGCGGCTGTCCGGGGCCTCCATGGGCCTCATCGGCGCGGTGGGCGCGCTCGGCGGCGTCGGCATCAACCTCGCCTTCCGGCAGTCCTTCCTCTCCTACGGCTCCGGCACCGGCGCCTTCGTGGCCTTCCTCGCCTTCTACGCGGTGTGCTTCCTGGTGACCTGGGCCGTATACCTTCGCGGCCCCGCCACCCAGGCCCGTACGGCCACGGCCGCAGAGGCGAAGCCGCAGCTCAGCTACGTCGAGGTCTGACGTAACACGGGTGACATCAAGGGGTACCGAGCCTGTCACGGGGCGTTGACAGGCTCGGTCAGCCGTATCCGCACGAAGCCCCCAGCGCGAGACGAGAGCCATGGACGACGAACAGCAGCGACCGGTCCGGCAGGACTGCGGCCCCCTCGCGGGGTTCACCGTGGGCGTGACGGCCGCACGTCGGGCCGACGAACTCGGGGCTTTGCTCCAGCGACGCGGCGCCGCCGTCCAGCACGCGCCCGCCCTGCGCATCGTGCCGCTCGCCGACGACAGCGAACTCCTCGCCGCCACCAAGGAGCTGATCGACCAGGCGCCCGACATCGTGGTCGCCACCACCGCCATCGGCTTCCGCGGCTGGGTCGAGGCCGCCGACGGGTGGGGGCTCGGCGAGGCCCTGCTCGGTCGGCTGCGCGGGGTCGAACTGCTCGCGCGCGGCCCCAAGGTCAAGGGCGCCATACGGGCCCAGGGACTGACCGAGGAATGGTCGCCCTCCTCCGAGTCCATGGCAGAGGTGCTCGACCGGCTCCTGGAGGAGGGCGTCGAGGGCCGCCGTATCGCCGTACAGCTGCACGGCGAGCCGCTGCCCGGGTTCGTGGAGTCGCTGCGGGCCGCCGGAGCCGAGGTCGTGGGGGTCCCCGTCTACCGGTGGATGCCGCCGGAGGACATCGGTCCCGTCGACCGGCTCCTCGACGCCACCGTCACCCGGGGCCTGGACGCGCTCACCTTCACCAGCGCGCCCGCCGCCGCCTCCCTGCTGTCCAGGGCCGAGGACCGCGGCCTGCTGTCCGAACTCCTCGCCGCCCTCCACCACGACGTCCTGCCCGCCTGCGTCGGCCCCGTCACCGCGCTCCCTCTGCAGGCGCACGGCATCGACACCGTCCAGCCCGAGCGCTTCCGGCTCGGCCCCCTCGTACAGCTGCTCTGCCAGGAACTCCCCGGCCGGGCCCGTACGTTGCCCATCGCCGGCCACCGGGTCGAGATCCGCGGCCACGCCGTGATGGTCGACGGGGCGCTGCGGCCCGTACCGCCTGCCGGGATGTCGCTGCTGCGGGCCCTGTCCCGCCGCCCCGGCTGGGTGGTCGCCCGGGCCGAGCTGCTGCGGGCGCTGCCGGGTGCCGGACGGGACGAGCACGCCGTCGAGACGGCCATGGCCCGGCTGCGTACGGCACTCGGCGCGCCCAAGCTCATCCAGACCGTCGTCAAGCGCGGCTACCGACTCGCACTCGACCCGGCCGCCGACTCCAAGTACGCCGACGCGTAGGGCCGGTGGCGGTACAGGAGCAGGGCGCGGGCGAGGCAGGCCAGGGCGAGCGTCGACAGCAGGGCCCGTACGGCGTTCCAGGCGACCCAGGTGTCCTCGAACCTCTGGCGTACGGCGGCCGGATCGGCGATCGTCGCGGGGTTCCCGGCTTTTGCCAGACGGTTGTTGAGCGGGATGTTCACGGCGAGCGTGAACAGGAAGGCCAGCGCGTACGCGGCGAGGGCGGCGAACACCCACCACCGGTGGGGGGACTTCCGCGACTGCCAGGCGGAGACCGCCGTGAGGACCAGTGCGCCCATGAAGCTCAGGAAGAACACCGGGTTCTGGATCACCTCGTTGATGTTCTGCATGACCTCGATGAAGACGCGGTCGTCACTGCGGGCCAGTGACGGCATGACGTCGCAGGCGAAAATGTAGAAGACCCCGGCGATCAGGCCCATCGCGACCGTGGCCGCACCCAGGACACCTCCGGCGGTGATACGCCGCCCCGTGCTGTTCTCTGTCATGTCATCGAGTCAACCGGCGTGGTGCGGCTGCGGACATGGCCGAGGCACGCGGTCCCATAAGCGGGCGTCCACCCCCCTGACCGGCACAGGTCTTCCGGTCGCGGGTGCAGCCATGCACTGTAGGGGGTACGACCCCTACCGACCCCTCACGGCGGTAACCCCAAGGTGGTGACAGGCACATGGCATCGGGCATGGCCACGGCCTCGTACGAGCTGAGGTTCGACTCCGGGCGGATCTGCCTGGACCTCCTGGCGACCACCCATCCCGAGGAACGGCTCGACGCGGTGGACCGGCTGCGCGCCTGGATCACCCGCTCCGGACTGGTCCCCACGGGCACCCCGCTCGCGGCGGCCGACATCTCCTGGCTCGTGGGCTTTCACGAACTACGCGCTCATGTCGCCCAGTTGGTCCGCGGCGAGCTGGACGCGCGGCCCGCCGACACCGCGCTCGCCCGCGTCAACGCCGTCGCGCTCGCCGCCCCGCCCGCCCCCTGGGCCGTACGTGCGGACGACGGCTCGCTGCGGCGTCGGCTGCACACCCCGCCCGGCTGCCCCGGACTGCTCGCCGTCATCGCCCGCGACGCCCTCGAACTGCTCACCGACCCGGTGGCGCGCGCGAGCCTCAGACAGTGCGAGGGGGACAACTGCCCGATCGTCTACCTCGACACCTCCCGGGGGCGGCGCCGACGGTGGTGTTCCAGCGAGGTGTGCGGAAACCGGGAGCGGGTGGCCCGGCACCGGCGCAGGGCGGCCCTCGCCCGCGCGTGAACCGTGCGTGACGCGCGTGAACCGTGTATGAAACGCGTCACAGCGTCCCGGTCTCGGCGACGCGATCCGGAGCCTTCGCTTCACCCCTATGTGATGTGTCGATCGCTTGAAGTGATCAACAAACTTCCTTCACAACTATTCCAAGAAATATGTCCCACCTCTTTGAACATGCGCACGCCCAGACACGTACTCCGGGACGAGCGACCGACTGGGGGATCCCCCGGACACCGGAGGTAGGCGTGCGCAAGGATTCCGCCGTGGCTGATGAACGAAGGTCAAGGGCCCGACATCGCATGAATCCGTCTGCGTCGGCTTCGTCGAACGAACCCGACGAGGAGCTGATGCGTGCGCTGTACCGGGAACACGCGGGTCCGTTGCTCGCGTATGTACTGCGGCTGGTCGCGGGGGATCGGCAGCGTGCCGAGGACGTTGTGCAGGAAACACTCATCCGTGCCTGGAAGAACGCCGGTCAGCTCAATCGGGCGACCGGTTCGGTACGACCCTGGCTGGTGACGGTCGCCCGGCGCATCGTCATCGACGGCCACCGCAGCCGGCAGGCCCGGCCGCAGGAGGTGGACCCGTCACCGCTGGAGGTCATCCCCGCGGAGGACGAGATCGACAAGGCGTTGTGGCTGATGACACTGTCGGACGCGCTGGACGACCTGACCCCTGCTCACAGGGAAGTTCTGGTCGAAACGTACTTCAAAGGGCGTACGGTCAATGAGGCGGCCGAGACGCTCGGCATACCCAGCGGCACCGTGCGCTCCCGGGTGTTCTACGCCCTGCGGTCGATGAAGCTGGCGCTGGAGGAGCGGGGGGTGACGGCATGAACACATACGGGGGTTACGGAACGGGTGGTCCAGGAGCCATGCAGGGACCACGGGGACAACAGAACCCCGGTGACAACATCCACGAAACCGTCGGCGCCTACGCCCTCGGTATCCTCGACGACGCCGAAGCGACAGCCTTCGAGGCCCACCTCGCCACCTGCGAATGGTGCGGCCAGCAGCTCGACGAGCTCGCCGGGATGGAACCGATGCTCGCCGCGCTCGCGGATCTGCCCGCCTCGCAGGGCACCCCTGCCATCGGCGAGTCGCTGGCCGCACGCCCGAGCCCACGGCTCGCGGAACGGCTGGTCGACGAGGTGTCGGAGCGACGCGCGGTCAAGCGCAGGCGTGGCTTCTACCTGGTGGCGGCCGCGGCCGCACTGATCATCGGCGGCCCGCTGACGGTGATGGCCGTCAACGGCGGCGGCACGACCACCACCACCGCGTCGCCCGACACGGCGATGGCCACCAGCCCGGCCAAGGCCGCCTTCGACGTCATGACGGACAAGAAGTCGGCCACGGACCCGAGCACCAAGGTCAACGCGGTCGTCGCGATCGAGAAGAAGGACTGGGGCACCCACGCCGTCCTCCAGCTCAAGAACGTCAAGGGCCCGCTGAAGTGCTCCCTGATCGCCGTCGGCAAGAACGGCGAGCGTGAGACGGTGACCTCCTGGGCCGTTCCGAACTGGGGCTACGGCATCACGAACGCCAAGACGGAAGAGGCGAAGAAGCCCCTCTACGTCCACGGCGGCGCGGCCTTCAGCCCGAACGAGATCGACCACTTCGAGGTCATGACCTTCGACGGGAAGCGGCTCGTCGAGGTGAACGTGTGAGCGATCTCAGGGCGCGCACGTAGCCTCATGGGGTCCCCTTCGCGTACGGTTGACGGCTGCCCAGCACGTCAGAAGGGGGCCCGGTGGCCGCTCAGGCTCAGCAGGAAACCGCGCTCGACCAGATCCACGATTCCGCACAGGACGATTCCGTACGGGATCGTGAGATCAGCGTCGAGCAGCAACATCTGGACCGGGTGTACCGGCGCCTCGAGGAGAAGATCCACGAGGCGGAGTTCCTGATGAACGACGCCGCCCAGCGCGGCCAGGTCGGTACACCGGGGGCGCTCGCGGAGCGCGACGCCCAGGTGTTCCGCGCGGGGATTCATCTGAATCGCCTGAACAACGAGTTCGAGGACTTCCTCTTCGGCCGGATCGACCTGCTGCTCGGGAAGGACGGCCAGAAGGGTCCGGACGGCGCCTACACGGCCGTCGAACCGGCCGAGGGCGTCGTACAGGTGGACGAGACCGGTCAGTACGCCTCCATCGCCGAGACGCTCCACATCGGCCGCATCGGGGTGCTGGACGCGGACTACGCGCCGCTGGTCATCGACTGGCGGGCGCCCGCCGCGGCCCCCTTCTACCGCTCGACACCGGTCGACCCGGGCCGCGTCGTACGCCGCCGGGTCATCCGCTCCAAGGGCCGCAAGGTCCTCGGCGTCGAGGACGACCTGATGCGCCCCGAGCTCAAGGCCACCCTCGACGGCCGGGAGCTCCCGGTGATCGGCGACGGCGCCCTGATGGCCGCGCTCGGCCAGGCGCGCAGCCACACCATGCGCGACATCGTGGCGTCCATCCAGGCCGAACAGGACCTGGTGATCCGTGCCCCCGCCGCGTCGGTGACCTACGTGGAGGGCGGCCCCGGCACCGGCAAGACGGCCGTGGCCCTGCACCGGGCGGCCTACCTCCTCTACCAGGACCGCCGCCGGTACGCGGGCGGCATCCTGATCGTCTCCCCGACCCCGCTCCTGGTCGCCTACACCGAGGGCGTGCTGCCCTCCCTCGGCGAGGAGGGCCAGGTCGCCATCCGCGCCATCGGCTCCCTCGTCGACGGCGCGGAGGCCACCCTGTACGACTCCCCGGCCGTCGCCCGCGCCAAGGGCTCGTACAGGATGCTCAAGGTGCTGCGGAAGGCCGCCCGGGGCGCGCTGGAGACACCCGGCACCGGCCCGGGCCGGTCCACCGCCGACCGGGACCGGTCGGAGCAGCTCGCCTTCGGCGAGGAGGCCGCCCCGGCCTCCGCGGGCACCCCCACCCGCCTGCGGGTCGTCGCCTTCGGGCGGCGCCTGGAGCTGGAGGCCGCCGAGCTCGACCGCATCAAGCACAACGCGCTGAGCGGGACCGCGCCGGTGAACCTGCTGCGCCCGCGCGCCCGCAAACTGCTGCTGGACGCGCTGTGGGCGAAGTCGGGGGCCGGTACGCGGCACACGGACCCGGAGCTGGCCGCCGAGCTGCGGTCGTCCTTCGACGAGGACGTCGCCTCCGAGGACAGCTTCATCGACTTCGTGAACGCGTGGTGGCCGGAACTGACCCCGCGGGGCGTCCTCGCCGCCATGGCCGACGAGCGGCGCCTCGGCCGCTGGGCGCGGCGGATCCTCAATCCCGGCGAGGTGCGCCGGGTCGCGCGCTCGCTCAAGCGGGACGGGCTGTCCGTCCACGACGTGGCGATGCTGGACGAGCTCCAGGCGATCCTGGGGATGCCCGTCCGGCCCCGCAGGCGCCGCGAGCTGGACCCGCTGGACCAGCTCACCGGTCTCGAGGAGCTCATGCCCGAACGCGAGGAGTCGCAGCGCGAGCGGGCCGAGCGGCTGGCGCAGGAGCGCGTCGAGTACGCGCACGTCATCGTCGACGAGGCGCAGGACCTCACGCCCATGCAGTGGCGGATGGTGGGCAGACGCGGCCGGCAGGCCACCTGGACCGTCGTGGGCGACCCGGCGCAGTCCTCGTGGTCGGACCCGGACGAGGCCGCGGAGGCCCGTGACGAGGCCCTGGGAAGCCGTCCCCGGCGCCGCTTCACCCTCACCGTCAACTACCGCAACCCCGCCGAGATCGCCGAGCTGGCCGCCAAGGTCCTCGCCCTCGCCATGCCCGGCTCCGAGTCCCCCTCGGCCGTACGGTCCACCGGGGTCGAGCCGCGTTTCGTGGCGACGAACAACGCGGGCGCCGTCGTACGGGACTCGCTCGCGGGGACCGTGCGCGCCGAGGCCGCGCGCCTGCTGGACCGTGTGGACGGCACGGTGGGCGTCGTGGTGGCCATGAACCGGCGCGAGGAGGCCGCCCGCTGGCTGGCCGGGCTCGGCGAACGGGTGGTGGCACTCGGGAGCCTGGAGGCGAAGGGACTGGAGTACGACGCGACGGTGGTCGTCTCGCCGGCGGAGATCGCCGACGAGTCGCCCGCGGGCCTGCGGGTGCTGTACGTCGCCCTCACCCGGGCCACGCAGCAGCTGACGATCGTCTCCGGCGACCGCGACGAACCCGACGCGAACGGGGTGCCGGATCTGCTCCGGGACTGACGCCCCCGGGGCCGACGCCTCAAATGAACTCTCGGGGTGGGAATTGCCTTACGGGGATCGTTTGTTACCTTGGATGTGACACCGGCCCGATCCAAGCCCCCGGGCCCAACCTTCGTCGCTACGAGCGACCACTTGCCGCGAGGCGAGCATGGCGGGTCGGTGTCACTGAACGAGGAGAGGCTCACGTCACCTGACGTGAGCCTCTTTCGTTGTCCGGCTTTCGTCGGCCGACCGTTTCCTGGGGTCACGTATTCTCGTATGGTGGAAGTCGTCTTCTGAAATCGCATGCCCTGCCCGCGAACAAAACGTTCGCAATCCGGGGCGGCTACCACGTACTGAGGGGTAGGTGCGACGATCGGACGGCGTACCCGCGACACAGCAGTACACGGTGAAAGCAGAGGAAGTCGGCCATGGCAACGGCGCCCAGCGTCTCCTACTCGATTACGGTCCGACTGGAGGTGCCCGCGAGCGGAACCGCGGTCTCCCAGATCACCACGGCCGTAGAGTCCCACGGAGGCTCGGTGACCGGCCTCGACGTGACCGCCTCAGGCCACGAGAAGCTCCGGATCGACGTCACCATCGCGGCGAGCTCCACGGCCCACGCCGACGAGATCGTCCAGCAGCTGCGCGGCATCGAGGGCGTCACGCTCGGCAAGGTCTCCGACCGTACGTTCCTCATGCACCTCGGCGGCAAGATCGAGATGCAGTCCAAGCACCCGATCCGCAACCGTGACGACCTCTCCATGATCTACACCCCGGGCGTGGCCCGCGTGTGCATGGCGATCGCCGAGAACCCCGAGGACGCCCGCCGCCTCACCATCAAGCGCAACTCCGTTGCGGTCGTGACGGACGGCTCCGCCGTGCTCGGGCTCGGCAACATCGGCCCGATGGCCGCCCTCCCGGTCATGGAGGGCAAGGCGGCCCTCTTCAAGCGCTTCGCCGGCATCGACGCCTGGCCGCTGTGCCTGGACACCCAGGACACCGACGCGATCGTCGAGATCGTCAAGGCCATCGCCCCCGGCTTCGCGGGCATCAACCTGGAGGACATCTCCGCGCCGCGCTGCTTCGAGATCGAGGCCCGGCTGCGCGAGGCCCTCGACATCCCCGTCTTCCACGACGACCAGCACGGCACCGCGATCGTCGTCCTCGCCGCCCTCACCAACGCCCTGCGCGTGGCGGGCAAGGCCATCGGTGACATCCAGGTCGTCATGTCCGGCGCGGGCGCGGCCGGTACGGCCATCCTGAAGCTGCTCATCGCCGCGGGCGTCAAGAACGCCGTCGTCGCCGACATCCACGGTGTCGTGCACGCGGACCGCGCGGACCTCGTCGACGCGGCCTCCGATTCGCCACTGCGCTGGATCGCCGACAACACCAACCCCGAGGGCCTCACGGGCACGTTGAAGGAGGCCGTGCGCGGCGCCGACGTGTTCATCGGCGTCTCCGCCCCGAACGTGCTCGACGGCGACGACGTGGCCGCCATGGCCGAGGGTGCCATCGTGTTCGCGCTCGCGAACCCCGACCCCGAGGTCGACCCGGCAATCGCCCGTCAGACCGCGGCAGTTGTCGCCACCGGCCGCTCCGACTTCCCCAACCAGATCAACAACGTGCTGGTCTTCCCGGGCGTCTTCCGCGGCCTCCTGGACGCCCAGTCCCGCACCGTCAACACCGAGATGATGCTGGCCGCCGCGGCCGCGCTCGCGGACGTGGTGACCGAGGACGAGCTGAACCCGAACTACATCATCCCCAGCGTCTTCAACGACAAGGTCGCGGGCGCGGTCGCCGGAGCGGTGCGCTCCGCGGCGAAGGCGGCGGGTGTGACCGCGGCGGAGTAGGGCACTCGGCGCTGGTGCGGGCGTCGCCGGGGGCTGCCGCCCCGGACCCCCGCACCGGCCCGGACGGCCTCGTCCTCGAACGCCGGACGGGCCGGGCGGCCCCCGCCGGATGATCGCGGCCGGTGGTGGTTCAAGCGGTGTGACTTGCTGTGACGATCGCCACGACCGCGGCGCGTCGGCGCGTCGCGGGATGCGGGGTCCCCGGCCGCCCTCTAGGGTGGCGGCCAGGCTCAGGCCTCCCAGGCCCTGCGGTCCGCTGCCGGGAGCGGACGGAGCGTCACCACACTGAGGCAGTGGCGCTTTTCGTGTGACTCCCAAGGGTGTTCGTGTGACTCCCAGGGGTGCCGGATTGGCTTTCCCGCCGCAGGTGGGGGCAGGATGCGTCTTCGGGCGCGAGGGTCTGGCTACGGACCCGGGTCCGGGGACCGACCGAGGGCCCTGGCAGCATCGGCTTCGCCGCATCCAACATGCGGCTCCGCCGCGTGGCACGCCTCAACGGCAAGAAGAACACGGGAGTAACAACATGAACCGCAGTGAGCTGGTGGCCGCGCTGGCCGACCGCGCCGAGGTGACCCGCAAGGACGCCGACGCCGTTCTGGCCGCGTTCGCCGAGACCGTCGGCGAGATCGTCGCCAAGGGCGACGAGAAGGTCACCATCCCCGGCTTCCTGACCTTCGAGCGCACCCACCGTGCCGCTCGCACCGCGCGCAACCCGCAGACCGGCGACCCGATCCAGATCCCGGCCGGCTACAGCGTGAAGGTCTCCGCGGGCAGCAAGCTCAAGGAAGCGGCCAAGGGCAAGTAAGCCGCGTCCGTGTGCCACGGGACGGCGCACGAACCGCAGTAACGCCAATGGGGCGGCCCCCTTGACCGGGGGGCCGCCCCATCGTCGTACGTACGCCTGGAGCCGTCGCCCGCGCGACAGCGTGGCTGTCCGGACGACAGACAGCCGAGCTGTCCGAGCTATCCGAGCGCCTTGCCCGGCAGTTCCACCTTCGCGCCCAGCTCCACGAGCTTCTCCATGAAGTTCTCGTAGCCGCGGTTGATCAGGTCGATGCCGTGGACGCGGGAGGTGCCCTGGGCCGCGAGCGCGGCGATCAGGTACGAGAAGCCGCCGCGGAGGTCGGGGATGACCAGGTCGGCGCCCTGGAGCTTGGTCGGGCCCGAAACGACGGCCGAGTGCAGGAAGTTGCGCTGGCCGAACCGGCAGACGGAGCCGCCGAGGCACTCGCGGTAGAGCTGGATGTGCGCGCCCATCTGGTTCAGCGCGGAGGTGAAGCCGAGGCGGGACTCGTACACCGTCTCGTGGATGATCGACAGCCCCGTGGCCTGCGTCAGGGCGACCACCAGCGGCTGCTGCCAGTCGGTCTGGAAACCGGGGTGGACGTCCGTCTCCAGGGCGATGGACTTGAGCTGCGAGCCCGGGTGCCAGAAGCGGATGCCCTCGTCGTCGATCTCGAACGCGCCGCCCACCTTGCGGTAGGTGTTCAGGAACGTCATCATCGAGCGCTGCTGGGCGCCGCGGACGTAGATGTTGCCCTCGGTCGCCAGCGCCGCGGAAGCCCAGGAGGCGGCCTCCAGGCGGTCCGGGAGGGCCGCGTGGGTGTAGCCGCCGAGCGAGTCCACACCGGTGATGCGGATCGTCCGGTCGGTGTCCATGGCGATGATCGCGCCCATCTTCTGCAGTACGCAGATGAGGTCCTCGATCTCGGGCTCCACGGCCGCGTTGGACAGCTCGGTGACGCCCTCCGCGAGCACCGCCGTCAGCAGCACCTGCTCGGTCGCGCCGACGGACGGGTACGGCAGCTGGATCTTCGTGCCGCGCAGCCGCTGCGGGGCTTCCAGGTACTGGCCGTCCTCCCGCTTCTCGATCTTCGCGCCGAACTGCCGCAGCACCTCGAAGTGGAAGTCGATCGGCCGGCCGCCGATGTCACAGCCGCCGAGACCCGGGATGAACGCGTGCCCCAGACGGTGCAGCAGCGGGCCGCAGAAGAGGATCGGGATGCGCGACGAGCCCGCGTGGGCATCGATGTCGGCGACGTTCGCGCTTTCCACGTGCGACGGGTCGAGGATCAGCTCGCCCGGCTCCTCACCCGGACGGACCGTCACGCCGTGCAGCTGCAGCAGCCCGCGCACGACGCGCACGTCGCGAATGTCGGGGACATTGCGCAGTCGGCTCGGAGCGCTGCCCAGCAGGGCGGCGACCATGGCCTTCGGTACGAGGTTCTTCGCACCGCGGACACGGATCTCGCCCTCGAGCGGGGTTCCGCCGTGGACAAGCAGTACATCGTCAGAGCCGTTGACGGTCATGTATCTCGCGTTCCGATGAGTTGGGCAGGAGTATGCGTCGGCAGGCCGGTTGGGCGGGAGCCGAAGAGCAAGGGTAATCGCCGCCCACCCCCCTTAAGTAAGCCCAAAGACCGCCCAGCAAGGTCATAGCTTTGCCACAACACGAACCGTTTTGAATCGGGCACACGGGGTCACCGGTGACCGTGTGCGCGGGGGGCGCTCCTCTGCGCCCTGAGCTGCATTCACTCGGGTACGGGTATTGGGTCCCCCTACGCGGGGAAGATGCGGGATCATGTCTGGCATGACCGAGGTGTCCTCGCTCACAGGGCGGCTGCTCGTGGCCACGCCCGCCCTGGCGGACCCGAACTTCGACCGCGCGGTGGTGCTGCTCCTCGACCACGACGAGGAGGGCTCGCTCGGTGTCGTCCTCAACCGGCCGACTCCGGTGGATGTCAGCGACATCCTGGAGGCCTGGGCCGACCTGGCCGGGGAGCCCGGCGTCGTCTTCCAGGGCGGCCCGGTGTCGCTGGACTCGGCGCTGGGCGTCGCGGTGATCCCGGGCGGCGTCGCCTCCGGGGAGCGCGCGCCACTCGGCTGGCGGCGGGTGCACGGCGCGATCGGCCTCGTCGACCTGGAGGCCCCACCGGAACTCCTCGCCTCGGCCCTCGGCTCCCTGAGAATCTTCGCCGGATACGCGGGCTGGGGCCCTGGTCAACTGGAGGACGAACTGACCGAGGGCGCCTGGTACGTGGTGGAATCCGAACCGGGAGACGTCTCCTCCCCGTCCCCGGAACGCCTCTGGCGCGAGGTCCTGCGCCGCCAGCGCAACGAACTCGCGATGGTGGCGACGTATCCGGACGACCCTTCACTCAACTGATGTCCGTGACCTTCAGTACCCTTGGCGTTTATGAGCACTCTTGAGCCTGAGACCCAGCCCCAGCGAGGCACTGGGACGGGAACCCTCGTAGAGCCGACGCCGCAGGTGTCGCACGGCGACGGGGACCACGAGCGCTTCGCCCACTATGTCCAGAAGGACAAGATCATGGCGAGCGCCCTCGACGGCACGCCCGTCGTGGCCCTCTGCGGCAAGGTGTGGGTCCCGGGCCGCGACCCGAAGAAGTACCCCGTGTGTCCCATGTGCAAGGAGATCTACGAGTCCATGGGCGCCGGCGGCGACAAGGGCAAGGGCGGCCAGGACAAGTAACGGGCCCCGCCGAGGACCGGCGGCCCGACGATCACGAGGCCCTCGGGGCGCGTTCCGGCGCGCCCCGAGGGCCTTTGCGTCGTGTGCGCCGGCGGTCTTCGCGCCGGGTGCCGTTGCACATGGTGCGCCCCGTGGTCACAGAGTGGTTGAGACCTCTTGTGGACATGTTCATGTAGTCCATAGCCTCCGGTGTGTTGTGCAGAGCGAAACCGCCATTGCGTATGTTGCAACGCTCCCCATCGGAGGATGCTCGATGAAGCTCTCTGCGAAGCTGCCCGTGAAGCTCCCCGCCCGAACGGCCGTCGCCCTCGCCGCCCTTGTCGTCGCCACCGCCTGCGCCCCCCAGACCTCCGACAACTCCTCCTCCGGAAAGGACGAGAAGACCGGCACACTGCGGGTCTGGCTCTTCCAGGAGGTCAACAACGGGCCGAAGGAGAAGGTCGTCGACGCGGCCGTCAGCACCTTCAAGAAGGCCCACAAGGACACCAAGGTCACCATCGAGTACATCCCCGTGGAGACCCGCGCCCAGCGCATGAAGGCCGCCTTCAACGACCCGAAGAGCGCCCCCGACGTCATCGAGTACGGCAACACGGACACCGCCGGATACGTCAAGGACGGCGGACTCGCCGACGTCACCGAGGAGTTCACCGACTGGAGCGAGGCCAAGGACACCGACCCGACCGCCAAGCAGTCCGTGACGGTGGACGGGAAGATCTACGGCGCCCCGTTCTTCGTCGGCGTCCGCGCCCTTTACTACCGCACCGACATCCTCAAGGACCTCGGCCTCGAAGCCCCGAAGACGCAGGCCGAGTTGGTCTCCACCGCCAAGAAGATCCGCGCGGCCGAGCCCGGCCTGTACGGACTCGTGGTCGGCGGCGCGTACACGTACGGCGCGATGCCCTTCATCTGGTCCCAGGGCGGCGAGATCGCCCAGGGCAAGGGCGGCTCCTACGCCGCGACCATCGACAGCGCGGCGGCCCGGAAGGGCATCAAGGCCTACACCTCTCTGTTCGGCTCCGACAACTGTCCCGCCGCCAAGTGCGCGGGCATGACCGGCAACGACACCGTCACCGCGTTCTCCTCCGGCAAGGCGGGCATGGCCATCGGCGGCGACTTCAGCCACGCCGCGATCGAGGCCGGGAAGATCAAGGGCAAGTACGCGGTCGTGCCGCTGCCCGGTGTGAAGGCGGGCTCGGTGGCGCCGGCGTTCGCGGGCGGCAACAACATCGGCGTCCTGAAGAGCACCTCGCACCGCACCCTCGCCGTCGACCTGATGGAGCGACTGGCGAGCAAGAAGACCCAGAGCGAGCTCTTCGACGCCATGGGGTTCCTGCCGACGTACACCGACGTGCGGGACGAGGTCGCGAAGAAGCAGCCGTTCGTCGCGCCCTTCGTGAAGACCCTCGCCTCGGGCGCCAAGTTCGTGCCCGCCTCGGCCGCCTGGTCCCAGATCGACGCCTCGCTCGTCCTTCCGACGATGTTCCAGGAGGTCATCAGCGGCAAGAAGGACGTGGCGGCGGCCTCGAAGGACGCGGCGAAGAAGATGAACGACGCGTTCAGCTCCGTGGGGTGAGCGGATGACCACGCAAGAGGCCGTCGCCGAACCTGTCACGGTCCCGAAGGCCGTGGCCGGCGTCCCCGGCCGCCGGCGCGCCCGCTGGACCCCCTGGCTCTACCTCGCCCCCGCCCTCGTCGTCCTCGGCGCCCTGCTCGTCTACCCCATCTACCAGCTCGGCCTGATCTCGCTCCTGAAGTACACCCAGGCACAGGTCAGCGGCGGTGAACCGACCGCCTTCGAAGGATTCGGCAACTACGCCACCCTCTTCGCCGACGACCAGTTCTGGCAGGTACTGATCGCCACGCTGGTGTTCGCGGCGGCGTGCGTGCTCTCCACCCTGGCCGTCGGCTGCGCCCTCGCCGTGCTCCTCACCCGCGTACGGGCCCTGCCGAGGCTCGCGCTGATGCTGGCCGCGCTCGGCGCCTGGGCGACCCCGGCGGTCACCGGGTCCACGGTCTGGCTGTTCCTGTTCGACCCCGACTTCGGGCCCGTCAACCGGGTCCTCGGAATCGGCGACCACTCCTGGACGTACGGGCGCTACAGCGCCTTCGCTCTCGTCCTGCTCGAAGTGGTCTGGTGCTCCTTCCCGTTCGTGATGGTGACGGTCTACGCGGGGATCCGCGCCGTACCGTCCGAGGTGCTGGAGGCGGCCGCCCTGGACGGCGCCTCGCAGTGGCGGATCTGGCGCTCGGTGCTCGCACCGCTGCTCCGCCCGATCCTGGTGGTCGTCACCATCCAGTCGGTCATCTGGGACTTCAAGGTCTTCACGCAGATCTACGTGATGACGAACGGCGGCGGCATCGCCGGCCAGAACCTCGTGCTGAACGTGTACGCCTACCAGAAGGCCTTCGCCTCCTCGCAGTACGGCCTCGGCTCGGCGATCGGTGTGGTCATGCTGGTGATCCTGCTGGCGGTCACGCTGGTGTACCTGCGGCTGCTGCACAGGCAGGGGGAGGAACTGTGAGCCTGATACCCGGCTTCGTACGGCGCCCCCGGCGCCCCTGGCGGCTCGCCGCCGAGGCGTCCGCGCTGCTGATCGCGGTGGTCGTCGCCTTCCCCCTCTACTGGATGGTGCTCGGCGCCTTCAAACCTGCCGGGGAGATCGAGTCCACCGAGCCCCGGCCGTGGACACTTTCGCCCTCCCTGGATTCGTTCCGGCGCGTCTTCGGGCAGCAGGAATTCGGCCGCTACTTCGTCAACAGCCTTGTGGTGGCGGGGTCCGTGGTCGTCATCTCGGCGCTGATCGCGTTTCTCGCGGCGACAGCGGTCACCCGATTCCGCTTCCGTTTCCGGACCACCCTGTTGATCATGTTCCTGGTCGCGCAGATGGTGCCCGTCGAGGCGCTGACGATCCCCCTCTTCTTCCTGATGCGGGACTTCGGCCGGCTGAACACGCTGGGCTCGCTGATCCTGCCGCACATCGCCTTCTCACTGCCGTTCGCGATCTGGATGCTGAGGGGTTTTGTGAAGGCGGTTCCCGAGGCGCTGGAGGAGGCCGCGTACATCGACGGGGCGAGCCGTACGCGATTCCTCTGGCAGATCCTTTTCCCGCTCGTCTTCCCGGGGCTGGTGGCCACGAGCGTCTTTTCCTTCATCTCGGCCTGGAACGACTTCCTGTTCGCCAAGTCCTTCATCATCAGCGACACCTCGCAGTCCACCTTGCCGATGGCCCTCCTCGTCTTCTACAAGCCCGACGAGCCGGACTGGGGCGGCGTGATGGCGGCGTCCACGGTGATGACGATTCCGGTGCTCATCTTCTTCGTACTCGTACAGCGACGCCTGGTCTCAGGCCTCGGCGGAGCGGTAAAGGACTGACGTGAACGATGTGATTCCGGCGCCCCGCGCCGTCGAGGGCCCCATGCGCTGCGGGGGCGAACTGGACGCGCAGACCACCCTGTGGGCCGCGCCCGGCACGGACGCCACGGAGCGCTGGCTGCGCGCCACGCTCGGCGCGGCGCTCGGCCTGCCGCTGCCACCAGGGCCGCAGGACGCCCGCAACGCCCTGCGGCTGCTCCTCGACGACACCCTGGAACCGGAGGCGTACAAACTCAGCGTCGTCGTCAACCGGGGCATCGAGATCCGGGGCGGCAGCGCGGCCGGGGTGTTCTGGGGCGCGCAGACGCTGCGTCAACTCCTCGGCCCCGATGCCTTCCGCCGTGCCCCCGTCCGGCCGGGGAGGACCTACGGGATCGCGCACCAGATCATCGAGGACGCCCCCCGATTCCCGTGGCGCGGTCTCATGCTCGATGTCTCCCGGCACTTCATGCCCAAGGACGGCGTCCTGCGTCACCTCGACCTCATGGCCGCCCACAAACTCAACGTCTTCCACTTCCACCTCACCGACGACCAAGGCTGGCGTGTCCAGATCAAGCGGTACCCGAAGCTGACGGAGGTCGGATCCTGGCGGGCGCGCACGAAATTCGGCCATCGTGCCTCGCCCCTGTGGGAGGAGAAGCCGCACGGGGGCTTCTACACGCAGGACGACATCCGCGAGATCGTCGCGTACGCGGCCGAGCGGCATATCAGTGTCGTCCCCGAGATAGACATCCCGGGACACTCGCAGGCCGCCATCGCCGCGTATCCGGAACTGGGCAACACCGACGTCATCGACACGACCTCCCTGACCGTCTGGGACACCTGGGGCATCTCCAAAAACGTACTCGCCCCCACTGACAACACCCTGCGCTTCTACGAGGGGGTGTTCGAGGAACTCCTGGAGCTCTTCCCGGCGGACGCCGGCCCGTTCACACCGTTCTCGGGGTTCTCGGGGTTTGTGCACATAGGCGGCGACGAGTGCGCCAAGGACCAGTGGAAGCAGTCGCCGACCGCCCAGGCGCGCATCAGGGAACTGGGGCTCGCGGACGAGGACGAGTTGCAGTCCTGGTTCGTCCGGCACTTCGACAAATGGCTCTCCGCGCGCGGGCGTCGGCTGATCGGCTGGGACGAGATCCTGGAGGGCGGGCTCGCGGCCGGGGCCGCGGTGTCCTCGTGGCGCGGCTACCAGGGCGGCATCACGGCCGCCCGCGCCGGTCACGACGTGGTCATGTGCCCCGAGCAGCAGGTGTACTTGGACCACCGTCAGGCCGCGGGCCCGGACGAGCCGGTGCCGATCGGATATGTCCGCACCCTGGAGGACGTCTACCGCTTCGAACCCGTTCCGCCCGAGCTCACCGAGACGGAGGCACGGCATGTGCTGGGCACTCAGGCGAACGTCTGGACCGAGGTGATGGAGGACCCCGCGCGCGTGGACTACCAGACCTTTCCCCGGCTCGCGGCCTTCGCCGAGGTCGCCTGGAGCGCCCTGCCCGCCCCCGCCGAGCGGGACTTCGCCGACTTCGAACGGCGGATGGCCGCCCACTACGGGCGGCTTGACGCCCTGGGAGTGGCCTATCGCCCGCCCACGGGCCCCCTTCCGTGGCAGCGGCGCCCGGGTGTGCTCGGACGTCCGATCGAGGGGGCGCCCCCAAACGTGTGAGGTGACTCCCGACCGGCGTGTCCCGGCCCGCTCGCACCGACACAGTGGCCCCACAAGGCAAAAGGCACCCAAGGGCCACCGAAGAGTGGCAATCCGTACCGACCGGCGATGCCGTAGGAAAACGGACCATCTCCCTGGTGAGGGGGCGAATGCCTCCTAGCGGACCCCCGCGTCGGGGGCCGGGGAAGATGTGCCAGAGTTGCCACGTCCGCCCTGTCAGCACGTACCGTACGCGCAACACAGGTGGGACCAGGTGGGGCAGCGGGAAGGGGCAGCCGGTTTGACCACGCACGCACCGCAGGCGGCGCAGGCCGTGACGCTGCCCGCCTCGCTGGACGAGGCAGTGGCGGCGCTGGCCGCCATGCCCGCCGCCGTCCCCGTGGCCGGCGGCACCGACCTCATGGCCGCCGTCAACTCCGGACAGCTGCGGCCCGCCGCGCTCGTCGGCCTCGGCCGGATCAGCGAGATCCGCGGCTGGCAGTACCAGGACGGCCACGCGCTGCTCGGCGCCGGCCTCACCCACGCCCGCATGGGGCGCCCCGACTTCGCGGCCCTCATCCCGGCGCTCGCCGCCGCCGCGCGCGCCGCGGGACCGCCGCAGATCCGCAACGCCGGCACCCTGGGCGGCAACATCGCCTCGGCGGCTCCCACGGGGGACGCGCTGCCCGTGCTGGCCGCCCTGGAAGCCACGCTGATCATCGCGGGCCAGGGCGGAGCCCGCCGTGAGATCCCGGTGTCGCACCTGCTCGCGGGCATGGAGATGCTCCGCGGCGGCGAACTCATCGGCTACGTGCGTGTGCCGCTGCTGCACGCGCCGCAGGTCTTCCTGAAGGCGACCGGACGCACCGGACCCGGGCGCGCCATCGCGTCCGTGGCGCTCGTCCTGGACCCGGCGCGGCGCGGCGTGCGGTGCGCCGTGGGCGCCATAGCGCCGATGCCGCTGCGGCCCCTGGACGCGGAGGCGTGGGTCGCCCAGCTGATCGACTGGGACAACAGCCGGTCGATCGTGCCGGAGGCGCTCAACGCCTTCGGGGAGTACGTCGCCGCGGCCTGCATCCCCGATCCCGTCCCGGCCGAGGACGGCTCCGTACAACAGCTTCCGCCGGCCGTACTGCACCTGCGGCGCACCGTCGCCGCGCTGGCCCGACGAGCACTGGGGAGGGCACTGTCGTGACCGACGACCAGCACGGAGAGGGCACTCCGCGGACCAGCGGCAGGTGGGACCCCCTCCCGCAGGGGGACTACGACGACGGCGCCACCGCCTTCGTCAAGCTCCCCGAGGGCGGAATCGACGCCCTTTTGGCGGAACGAGAGACGCCCCTCGCGGCGCCCGGCCACGGCTATGTGCCTCCCCGGATCGCCGCGGCGCCGCCGGCGGCCGACCCCGGGGCGACAGGCACCTGGGCCGCGCCGGCCGAGGCCGTCCAGTGGCCGGACCCCAACGCCGCGCACCAGGAAGCCGTACGCCACGAGACCGGGCGCCAGGAGTCCGGGTATCAGCAGGCGGCGCATGACGGGTTCTCGTACCACCCCGGCGCCACCGGCCAGTGGGACTTCGGGGAGGCCGCCCGGGAGGGTGCCTCCTCCGGTCACCACCCGGCAGACGCGCCCGGACACGACGTCACCGGGCAGTGGTCGATTCCGGTCGCCGAAGGCGATCTTCCGGACGAATCGGGCGAGTTCACCACGTCGGCCCTGGTCGAGCAGTGGGGCGGCACCCCGCCCGCCACGCTCCCGGGCGGCGCGGCAGCGCCCTGGGCGACCACGGAGATCGGTGAGCCGTGGTCCGCCGCACCGCGAGCGGCGACCCCCGAGGCCCCGCAGGCTTCTGAGGGCCCCGTGGAGCCCACGCGGCACATGCATGGGGAATCGGCCGCCGAGGCCGCCCGGACGGCCGCGCAGACCGCTCACACGGCTCCTGAGCCGGTCGCCGGGCGCATGCCCGCGACGGCCGAGGCGTACGGGACCCCGGACGGGGCCGAACCGGACCCCGACCCGGCCACGCCGGCTGCCCCGGCAGCGGTTCCGGAGGACTCCTCGGAGTACGTTTCCGAGCACCCTTCGGAGCATCCCGAGCACCCCGAGCACCCCGAGCACCCCGAGCACCCCGAGCACCCCGAGCACCCCGAGCACCCCGAGCCGGACGCCCCCGGTGCGGAGGCGAGCGACCCGGACACCCCTGCGCCGCCCCCGCACGACGAACACCCCCTGGCCTCCTACGTCCTGCGCGTCAACGGCGCCGACCGCCCCGTGACCGATGCCTGGATCGGCGAGTCGCTGCTCTACGTCCTGCGCGAGCGCCTCGGCCTCGCGGGCGCCAAGGACGGCTGCTCGCAGGGCGAGTGCGGAGCCTGCAACGTGCAGGTGGACGGGCGGCTCGTGGCGTCCTGCCTGGTGCCCGCCGTCACCGCCGCGAGCAGTGAAGTGCGTACGGTCGAAGGCCTCGCCGCCGACGGACAGCCCTCGGACGTGCAGCGCGCCCTCGCCAAGTGCGGCGCGGTGCAGTGCGGTTTCTGCGTCCCGGGCATGGCCATGACCGTGCACGACCTCCTCGAGGGCAACCCGGCCCCCACCGAACTCGAGACCCGCCAGGCGCTGTGCGGCAACCTGTGCCGCTGCTCCGGCTACCGCGGGGTCCTGGACGCCGTACGCGAGGTCGTCGCCGAACGCGAGGCGCACAGCGCGGCCGCCGCCGAGGCCACGCCGGACGCCGACGAGCCGCGCATCCCGCACCAGGCGGGGCCCGGCGCGGGCGGCGTCAACCTGTCGGCGTTCGAGGACCCTTCTCCGTACGACTCCCAGGCGCCGCATGAGCAGCCGTACGGCCAGGACGGAGGCCAGGCGTGAGCAACGAGACCGCGACCGCGACTCCCGCGGCACCCGACACCGGCCCCGAGCCGCTGCCGCACGGGCTCGGCGTGTCGCTGCCCGCCGCGGAGGCCCGCGCCAAGACGGAGGGCACCTTCCCGTACGCGGCCGACCTGTGGGCCGAGGGCCTGCTGTGGGCGGCCGTGCTGCGCTCGCCGCACCCGCACGCGCGCATCGTGTCCATCGACACCAGCCACGCGCGTGAGATGCCCGGCGTACGGGCGGTCATCACCCACGAGGACGTGCCCGGCGCCGCCCTGCACGGCCGCGGCCGTGCGGACCGTCCGGTGTTCGCCTCGGAGGTCGTACGCCACCACGGCGAGCCCATCGCGGCCGTCGCCGCCGATCACCCGGACACCGCCCGGATGGCCGCCGCGGCCGTCATCGTCGAGTACGAAGTACTCGACCCGGTGACCGACCCTGAGCAGGCGTTCGAGGCCGAACCCCTGCACCCCGACGGCAACCTGATCCGGCACATCCCGCTGCGCCACGGCGATCCGGACGCCGTCGGCGAGATCGTCGTCGAGGGCCTGTACCGCATCGGCCGCCAGGACCCGGCCCCGATCGGCGCCGAGGCCGGACTCGCCGTGCCCCGCCCGGACGGCGGCGTCGAGCTCTACGTCGCCTCCACCGACCCGCACACCGACCGCGACACCGCCGCCGCCTGCTACGGCCTGGAGCCCGAGCGGGTGAAGGTCGTCGTCACCGGAGTGCCCGGCGCCACCGCCGACCGCGAGGACCAGGGCTTCCAGCTCCCGCTCGGCCTGCTGGCCCTGCGGACCGGCTGCCCGGTGAAGATCACCGCGACCCGCGAGGAGTCCTTCCTCGGCCACGCCCACCGGCATCCCACCCTCCTGCGCTACCGCCACCACGCCGACACCGAGGGCAGGTTGGTGAAGGTCGAGGCGCAGATCCTGCTCGACGCGGGCGCCTACGCCGACACGTCCGCCGAGTCGCTGGCCGCCGCGGTCTCCTTCGCCTGCGGTCCCTACGTCGTCCCGAACGCCTTCATCGAGGGCTGGGCCGTGCGCACCAACAACCCGCCCTCCGGCCATGTGCGCGGCGAGGGCGCCATGCAGGTCTGCGCCGCGTATGAGGCGCAGATGGACAAGCTCGCCAAGAAGCTCGCTCTCGACCCCGCCGAACTGCGCCTGCAGAACGCGATGGCCACCGGGGACGTGCTTCCGACGGGCCAGACGGTGACCTGCCCGGCCCCGGTCGCCGAACTGCTCCAGGCCGTACGCGACTACCCTCTGCCCGCGCTCCCCAAGGACACCCCCGAGGACGAGTGGCTGCTCCCGGGCGGCCCCGAGGGCGCGGGCGAACCCGGCGCCGTACGCCGCGGGGTCGGCTACGGCCTCGGCATGGTCCACATGCTCGGCGCAGAGGGCGCGGACGAGGTCTCCACGGCCACGGTCAAGGTCCACGACGGCGTCGCCACCGTCCTGTGCGCGGCCGTCGAGACCGGCCAGGGCTTCACGACACTGGCCCGCCAGATCGTCCAGGAGACCCTCGGCATCGACGAGGTGCACGTGGCGCCGGTCGACACCGACCAGCCGCCCGCAGGCCCCAGCTGCCGTGGCCGCCACACCTGGGTGTCGGGCGGAGCGGTCGAACGCGCCGCGAAGATGGTCCGTACGCAGCTCCTGCAGCCTCTGGCGCACAAGTTCGGCATGTCCACGGAGCTCCTCCAGATCACCGACGGCAAGATCACCTCGTACGACGGTGTGCTCTCGACCACCGTCACGGAGGCGATGGACGGCAAGGAGCTGTGGGCCACCGCGCAGTGCCGCCCGCACCCGACCGAGCCGCTGGACGAGGCGGGCCAGGGCGACGCCTTCGTGGGCCTGGCCTTCTGCGCGATCCGCGCGGTGGTGGACGTGGACATCGAACTGGGCTCGGTACGGGTGGTGGAGCTGGCGCTCGCCCAGGACGTCGGCCGGATCCTCAACCCCGCCCAGCTCACGGCCCGTATCGAGGCGGGCGTCACCCAGGGCGTCGGTGCCGCGCTCACGGAGAACCTCCGCACCGCCCGCGGCCTGGTCCGCCACCCCGACCTCACGGGTTACGCCCTCCCGACCTCCCTGGACGCCCCCGACATCCGCATCGTCAAGCTCGTCGAGGAGCGCGACGTCGTCGCCCCCTTCGGCGCGAAGGCGGCCAGCGCGGTGCCGGTCGTGACGTCCCCGGCGGCCGTCGCGTCCGCCGTACGGGCGGCGACGGGCCGCCCCGTCAACCGCCTCCCGATCCGTCCGCAAGCCGCCGTGGTGAACGCGTCATGAGCACCCCCGAGCCGACGACCCACGATCCCGAGCCGACGACCCACGATCCCGAGCCGACGACCCACGATCCCGATCCCGAGCAGCCGCGCTACGAGCCTCCGCCGAGCGTCGGGAAGCTGGCGCTGTGGGTACTGCTGTTCGTCGTGGCGGCCGTGGTGGTCGTCCTGGGCGGCGTGTACTTCACCTGAGTTCCCGTATCCCTGCGGTGACGCCTGCCCAGGCGTGAAAATGGGGCGGGTCCGTCCGCTCGACGCCGGTCACTTCTTGGACACAGAGCCCGTACCTGAGTCTGGCGTTGGGAGCCGTTCCGAGGGCTACGCACTGTCGCCTTGAGCACGCCGTTCAGGCTCTCACCTGTCCCTCAGCTCCTCGGGCGGCCCTTCCTGTCGCCCGTGGCTGGGATTTTCCGTTCAGACGGCTGACGGCTGACGGCTGACGGCCGCGGCAAGGCGCCCCCGATGGCTTGAACCCGCGTGTTTCCGGGCCGTACGACCTGCGTGCCTGCGGGTTTCCGGCGTTGTCAGTGGGGCGGCGTATGGTTCTCGGTCAGTGGGGAACTGCCGCTGGGCGGCGGCGAGTTCCCCGCGGGAAGCACATATGCGTTCACATGCGCGGGGGAGCCATGAGTACGACTGACACCGATGTCGTCGGCGCGATCACGCTGACCGAGGACGAGCTGGATCCATACATCACGCACACGGACACACGGCAGTGGCTGACGGGGCACGGGCTGCCGGCCGAGGGCACGCTGCTGGGCTTCGGCGCGCTGCGGGAGCACGGGCTGCGCAGGGTCGCCGACCTGGCCGGTGACGCCGACAAACTCGCCACGGAGCTCCAGGACCAGCTGGTCGTGGGAGCCCTGCGGACCTTCGACCGGGACCTGGAGTCGATCGTCCTCGACGGGGCGACGGGGAAGGTCGCCACGACGTACTTCTTCTCCGACCCGGCTCTGATGGACCTCGCGCCCCTGGCCCCCTCCCTGGAAGCCCTGGTGCGCTTCTCGGCGGCGACGGAGGAGCTGACGGCGTCCCGCGGCCGGTTCGCCTCCTACGAGGGCCGGTTCGGCCCGAAGGCGGTCACGGAGGCCTCCGAGTCCCTCGCCGCGGTCTTCGCGGCGGGCGCGGGCGGCGAGGTGGCGCCGTACTGGCGGATGGCCGCCCTGATCCGCCCCCTCGCCCGGATCGCGGGCCCCGGCGAGGGCCTCACCCTCGACCTGCCCAAGCGGCTGCTGGACGAGGAGTTCGGCGCGGGCGCGATCATGCGCTTCGAGGACGTCGACTTCCCGCCCGCGCTCGTGCACGAGCCGACCCGTCGCTTCCTGCGCGAGACCGGCCTGCCCGAGGACGGCCTCCTCTTCCAGCTGGACACGGAAGTGCCCCTGCCGGCCCTCGCCGACTACTACGCGGACCAGCGCCCCGACGACTTCTCCGCCGACGAACTCCCCCCGACGGCCGACCGCCTGATACGCCTCGGCTACCTCATCGAGGACACCAGCCTCGTGGTGGACGGCACCACGGGGGCAGTCCTCGCCTGGAGCGAGCCGGACATCACCCTGCGCCCCCTCAACGCCGACATCTCCACCCTCGCCTTCACCCTCTGGCTGCTCCACCGCGAGAAGGCCCTCGACGCGGCCCACGACCTCACCGACTCCTACGAGCAACTGGCCGCCACCATGGCCCAGACCCTCGCCACGGTCGACCCGGTCGCCTGCGACCCCACCCCCACGCTGGAGGGCGACGACGGCTGGCGCTACTGGCCGGAGATATTCGAGGACGAGGCGGGCGGCACCCTCCACGGCTAGCCGCCGGACGGCCACGCCCCCCACGCGTGGCTCGGCCGCCCCCGGGCCGCGGGGACGGCCGATCCACCTCACAGGAGGCCGTGGCGGGAATTGAACCCGCGTAACTCGCTTTGCAGGCGAGCCCCTGAACCACTCGGGCACACGGCCGTTCTCAGGTGCGGCACGGCTCACTCGTTCCGAACCTGATGGGTTGAACGTAGGCGGGGCGGAGGGTGGGCTCAAGGGGTGCGGGGGCGCTGCAACGGGACTGCCATACGCCGTTCATGAATGCCGGTTCTCGGGCCCTGGGTGTACGACCAAAGGCCCAGACGATCACGGTCTCCGGACAGGAGTCACTGTCGGTTGTGGCCCTTACGCTGGCGGCCATGACAGCGCTGGAAGCACGTGATGTCGCGACCGCCCCGCCCGAGGACAAGGGCGTGGGAGGTGTGCTGAGCCGCCCCTACCGGGCGCTCAGCATCGGGATCGTGTTCGTGGAGCTGCTGATCGCCTTCGAGGCCACGGCCGTCGGGACGGCGATGCCCGTCGCGGCACGGGAGCTCGACGGGGTGTCGTTGTACGCGTTCGCGTTCTCGGCGTATTTCACGACGAGCCTGTCCGGGATGGTGTTCGCCGGGCAGTGGGCGGACCGCCGCGGGCCCCTGGCGCCGCTGACCACGGGGATCACGGCCTTCGCGGCCGGACTGCTGCTGTCCGGGACGGCCGGGACCATGTGGCTGTTCCTTCTCGGGCGGGCGGTGCAGGGGCTCGGCGGCGGGCTGGTCGTCGTGGCCTTGTACGTCGTCGTGGTGCGGGCCTACCCGGAGCGGCTGCGCCCGGCGATCATGGCGGCGTTCGCGGCGAGCTGGGTGATTCCGTCCGTGGTCGGACCGTTGATCGCGGGCACGGTCACCGAACATCTGGGCTGGCGCTGGGTGTTCACCGGGATACCGGTGCTGGTCGTGTTTCCGCTGGCGCTCGCGCTGCCGCGGATACGACGGCTGTCGTCCGGGCGGTCGGCGGACGCGGGGAGCGCCGGTCGCGAGCCCTTCGAGCGGCGGCGCATCCGGCTGGCGCTCGGGATCTCGCTCGGCTCCGGACTCCTCCAGTACGCCGCCCAGGACCTGGGCCCGCTCTCGCTCGTCCCCGGCCTCGCGGGCGCCGCACTGCTCGTCCCGGCCGTCCTCGGGCTGCTGCCGCGCGGCACCTACCGGGCGGCGCGCGGGCTGCCGTCCGTGGTGCTGCTGCGCGGGCTCGCGGCCGGTTCCTTCATCGCCGCCGAGTCCTTTGTGCCCCTCATGCTGGTCACCCAGCGCGGGCTGTCGCCGACGCTCGCCGGGTTCTCCCTCGCGGCGGCCGGCGGGACCTGGGCGCTGGGGTCGTATGTGCAGTCGCGGCCACGGGCGGAGCCGTACCGGGACCGGCTGATGTTCCTCGGGATGGTGCTGCTGGCGGCGGCCGTCGTCGCCGTGCCCAGCGTGCTGATTCCCGCGGTGCCCGTGTGGATCGTCGCCGTCGCCTGGGGGTTCGGCTGCTTCGGGATGGGACTGGTGATCGCCTCGACCAGCGTGCTGCTGCTGCGCCTCTCGGCGCCGGAGGAAGTCGGCTCCAACTCCGCCGCGCTCCAGATCTCCGACGGCCTCTCCGACATCGTGCTCCTCGCGGCGGGCGGCGCGGCCTTCGCGGCGCTGGGCGGCGGCAAGGTCGCGGAGACGGCCACCTCGACGGCCGACGGTTCCCACCCGACCGCGTTCGCGGCCGTGTTCCTTCCGATGGCGGGGGTGGCGTTGGTGGGGGCCTGGGTGACCACGCGATTGCGAGAGCGGTGATCTGGAAGGAGAGCAGTGTTCCGGTCCGGCCGAGCGCGGTCATCGTGAACCGGCCGAGCTCGTAGTGCCTGGTCATCGCCATGGCGGCCGGTGAAGAGCAGGACATCGGGGTGATCGGCGGGCGGTCGCGGGGTTTGTGAGGTGGGTCCCATCCGCGGGTGACCCGGCGTCGTCCGCGCGTTGACAGCTCCGGGGCGCCGGTAGGGTGGCCCGGTTGTCATACGTAGCCGAGCCGCTCGACCAAACCACGGAGACCGTGACTACCACCGCCGCCAGCGCATCCACCTCGCACCACCTCTCACCCGCCTTCCCCGGCCGCGCCCCCTGGGGTACCGCCAGCAAGCTGCGTGCCTGGCAGCAGGGGGCGCTGGAGAGGTACATCCAGGAGCAGCCGCGCGACTTCCTGGCTGTCGCCACGCCCGGCGCCGGCAAGACGACGTTCGCGCTGACGCTCGCGTCCTGGCTGCTGCACCATCACGTCGTGCAGCAGGTGACCGTGGTCGCGCCGACCGAGCACCTGAAGAAGCAGTGGGCGGAGGCCGCCGCGCGGATAGGGATCAAGCTGGATCCCGAGTACAGCGCCGGTCCGCTCAGCAAGGAGTACCACGGCGTCGCCGTGACGTACGCGGGTGTGGGCGTGCGGCCCATGCTCCACCGCAACCGCGTCGAGCAGCGCAAGACCCTCGTCATCCTCGACGAGATCCACCACGCCGGTGACTCCAAGTCGTGGGGCGAGGCCTGTCTCGAAGCGTTCGAGCCAGCCACTCGGCGGCTCGCGCTCACCGGTACGCCCTTCCGGTCCGACACCAATCCGATTCCCTTTGTGACATACGAAGAGGGAAATGACGGTATTCGGCGGTCTTCCGCCGATTACACCTACGGATACGGGTCCGCTCTGGGGGACGGGGTCGTGCGGCCTGTCATCTTCCTCTCCTACAGCGGCAACATGCGGTGGCGCACGAAGGCGGGGGACGAGATCGCGGCCCGCCTCGGCGAGCCGATGACCAAGGACGCCATCTCGCAGGCCTGGCGCACCGCGCTCGACCCGCGCGGCGAGTGGATGCCCAGTGTGCTGCGCGCCGCCGACCAGCGGCTGACCGAGGTCAGGAAGGGCATTCCGGACGCGGGCGCGCTCGTCATCGCCTCCGACCAGGACTCCGCGCGCGCGTACGCCAAGCTCATCCGTGAGATCACCGGGACGAAGGCGACCCTCGTCCTGTCCGACGACACGGGCGCGTCCAACAGGATCGACGAGTTCAGCCACAGCGAGGACCGGTGGATGGTCGCCGTCCGCATGGTGTCCGAGGGCGTCGACGTGCCGCGGCTCGCTGTCGGCGTGTACGCCACCACCATCTCCACGCCCCTCTTCTTCGCGCAGGCCGTCGGCCGTTTCGTACGGTCCCGGCGGCGTGGCGAGACCGCCTCCGTCTTCCTTCCGACCGTCCCCGACCTCCTCGGCTTCGCCAACGAGATGGAGGTCGAGCGCGACCACGTCCTCGACAAGCCCAAGAAGGAGGGCGAGGAGGACCCGTACGCCGAGTCCGAGCAGGAGATGGACGAGGCGAACCGGGAGCAGGACGAGGACACCGGCGAGCAGGAGCAGTTCTCCTTCGAGGCGCTGGAGTCCGAGGCCGTCTTCGACCGAGTGCTCTACGACGGCGCCGAGTTCGGGATGCAGGCCCACCCGGGGAGCGAGGAGGAGCAGGACTACCTCGGGATTCCGGGGCTGCTCGAACCCGACCAGGTGCAGCTGTTGCTCCAGAAGCGGCAGGCGCGGCAGATCGCGCACAGCCGCAAGAAGCCCGACGAGGAGGCCGACCTTCTCGAACTGCCTGCCGAGCGGCGGCCCGTGGTCTCGCACAAGGAGATGCTGGAACTGCGCAAGCAGCTCAACACCATGGTCGGCGCGTACGTCCACCAGAGTGGTAAGCCGCACGGTGTGATCCACACCGAACTGCGCCGCGTGTGCGGGGGGCCGCCGAGCGCGGAGGCGACGGCGGGGCAATTGCGGCAGCGGATCGCCAAGGTGCAGGAGTGGGCCACCCGTATGCGGTGACGCTGTGCGCTGTGCCGGGGCGGTCGCGGTTCGTGGGGCGCTGGTTGTGCTTCGGCTGTGGACCGTCTGTGGCTGGTCGCGCAGTTCCCCGCGCCCCTTCCAGGGTCGTGTGCGCCGTCTGTGGGGGGCGTGTGCGCCGGGTGGTGTGTGCTGTACGTACGAGGACAAAGGCTCTGTAAAGGGGAAGAGTCCGTACCAGGCCATGACCGGATTCTGGACGGAGACTTCCGCTGAGCGAACCGGCTCGCTACTGTCCCGCTACGCACACGCCCCGTGGCAGCGCCGCCGCGGAGCGCAGCCGTGTAGCGACTCCGCCCGGGAAGAGCCCGGGTCGTCAGCCGACGGCGGCCTCTGAAGCGCGTCGCCGACGGGACTCGGAGACGCAACCGCCGCGAGGGGCCGCCGACTTCACCACTAAGGAGTGGGCGTCGTGACCGCGGAGACCTCTCAGACGCTCGACCGGGGACTGCGTGTCCTCAAGCTGCTCGCCGACACGGACCACGGGCTGACCGTCACCGAGCTCTCGAACAAACTGGGCGTCAACCGGACCGTTGTGTACCGCTTGCTCGCCACGCTGGAGCAGCACGCGCTCGTACGCCGGGATCTGGGCGGCCGCGCCCGGGTCGGGCTGGGGGTACTGCGACTGGGGCGCCAGGTGCATCCGCTGGTACGGGAGGCCGCGCTGCCGGCGCTGCGCGCGCTGGCCGAGGACATAGGGGCCACGGCTCATCTCACGCTCGTCGACGGGACCGAGGCGCTCGCCGTCGCCGTCGTGGAGCCGACGTGGACGGACTATCACGTCGCCTACCGCGCCGGGTTCCGCCATCCGCTGGACCGGGGCGCCGCGGGCCGCGCGATCCTCGCCGCCCGGCAGCCGGGCCCGGCGGACGCCCCGGGATACACGCTCACGCACGGGGAGTTGGAGGCGGGTGCGAGTGGGGCCGCCGCTCCCCTGATAGGGGTGACCGGGGTCGAGGGCAGCGTCGGTGTCGTCATGCTCGCGGACTCCGTGCCGGAACGGGTGGGGCCGAGGGTCATGGACGCGGCGCGGGAGGTCGCGGACGCGCTGCGCTGACGCTCCGCGCTCCGCCGCACCGACCCCCGCGCCCTGTTGCGCCAACGGTCCTTGTTTCCAGTCACCCCCTGGCTTTGGCCGACCCGCCAAACAGCCCCCGCCATCTCTGGCCGATGCGCCCACCGCCCGTCGCCCCGCCCTCCGCATCATCAGGGCACTGAAGGCGGAACGGTGAACGGTGGAGGGAGACAAGGCGTGGAGACGCAGACGGTACGTACACGGCCGGACGTCGGCCGAGGAGGCGGACGGGCGGCTCGGCTGACCCGGCGTCAGGGCGTCGGATCGCTGGTCGCCGAGGCCGCCGGGAGCCCGCTCAGGCGGACGATGGGCGTCGGGCAGCTCACCCTGCTCAGCGTGGGCGCGACGCTCGGCACCGGCATCTTCGTGGTCCTCGGCCAGGCGGTGCCCGAGGCCGGTCCCGCCATCGTCGTGTCGTTCGTCCTGGCCGGTGTGACCGCGCTGTTCTCCGCGCTGTCGTACGCCGAGCTGGCCGGCATGATCCCGGGCTCCGGCTCCTCGTACAGCTATGCGTACGCCACCCTCGGCGAGCTCGTCGCCTGGGTGTGCGGCTGGTGTCTGATCCTGGAGTACGGGGTGTCCGTGGCCGCCGTCGCGGTCGGCTGGGGGCAGTACGTCAACGAACTGCTCGACCTGACCGTCGGAGTCACCCTCCCCGACACGCTCAGCGCGCCGCCCGGCGCCGGCGGTGTCCTCAACATCCCCGCCGCCGCCATCGTCGTCCTCGCCATGGCTGTGCTGCTGCGCGGAGCGAAGGAGAGCGCCGTCGCCAACACCGTCATGGTCGGCGTGAAGATCGCCGCCCTGGTGATGTTCTGCGCGGTCGCCTTCACCGCCTTCCGCGCCGGGAACTTCACGCCCCTCTTCCCGCTCGGCACCGCCGGCATGAGCGCGGGCGCCGCCTCGCTCTTCTTCTCCTACATCGGCTTCGACGCCGCCTCGACGGCGGGGGAGGAGGCGAAGAACCCGCAGCGCGACCTGCCGCGCGCGATCATCCTCTCCCTCGTCCTCGTCACCGCCCTGTACGTCCTCGTCGCGGTCGCCGCGCTCGGCGCGATGCCGTGGAGGAAGTTCGAGGGCACCGAGGCCACGCTGAGCCAGGTGCTCGTGCAGTCCGTCGGCGGCGGCAGCCTGTGGCCGATCCTGCTCTCCATCGGGGCGGTCGTGGCCACCACGAGCGTCGTGCTCACCGTGCAGTACGGGCAGATCCGCATCCTCTTCGCGATGTCGAGGGACGGGCTCGTGCCGCCGCTGTTCTCCAAGGTGCACCCCACCACCGGGGTGCCGCGCGCCAACACGGTCATCGTCTCCACTTTCATCGCCGTGCTCGCCGCGCTCGTCCCGCTGGGCGCGCTCGCGGACGCCACCAGCATCGGTACGCTCTTCGCCTTCATGCTGGTCAACCTGGCGGTCGTCCTGCTGCGCCGCCGCAGCCCGGAGGCACCCCGCTCCTTCCGGGTCCCCTTCTCGCCGGTGACGCCGATCCTGGGTGTGGGCTTCTGCGTCTACATGCTGTTCAGCCTGGGGCCGGACACCTGGGTCGCGTTCGGCGCGTGGATGGCCGTCGGCCTGGTGATCTACTGGCTGTACGGGATCAAGCACTCCAAGCTCGGAGACAAGCCCGGAGACAAGCCCGGCGAGAAAATCGGCGACAGACTCGGCGACGAGGAAGCGGCGTGAACACCCTCGACCTCACCGCCGACGTCGTCGCCCTCACCCGTGCCCTCGTCGACCTCCCCTCCGAGAGCGGCGAGGAGGCCCGGCTCGCGGACGCCGTCGAGGCGGCCCTCGCCGCTCTCCCGCACCTCACCGTGGAGCGGATCGGCAACTCGGTGGTCGCCCGCACCGGCCTCGGCCACCCCGAACGGATCCTGATCGCGGGCCACTTGGACACCGTTCCCGCCGCCGGGAACCTGCCGTCCCTCCTGCGGGGCGACCTCCTGTACGGGCTCGGCGCCTGCGACATGAAGGGCGGCGTCGCCGTCGCACTCCGGCTGGCGGCGACGCTCCCCACGCCCACCCGCGACCTCACGTACGTCTTCTACGAGTGCGAGGAGGTCGAGGGCGACCGCAACGGGCTCGGCCGGATCGCCGCCGTACGGCCGGAGTTGCTGAAGGCCGACCTCGCGATCCTCATGGAGCCGTCCGACGCCGGGGTCGAGGCGGGCTGCCAGGGTGTACTGATGGCCGACATCACGGTCCGCGGCGAGCGCGCGCACACCGCGCGTGCCTGGCGGGGTGTGAACGCCGCGCACCGCGCCGGGGCCGTCCTCCAGCGCCTCGCCGACCACACCCCGGAACGGGTGGTGATCGACGGTCTGGAGTACCGGGAGGGGCTGAACGCCGTCGCCGTACGCGCCGGGGTCGCGGGCAACGTCGTCCCCGACGAGTGCGTGATCACCGTCAACTCGCGCTTCGCACCGAGCCGTTCGGCCGAGGAGGCGGAGAAGTACGTACGGGATCTCTTTCCCGAGGACGAGTACGAGGTCGACGTCACGGAGGTCGTGCCGGGCGCGCTGCCCGGGCTCGACCGGCACGCGGTCGCCTCGCTCGTCCGCGTGCTGGGCGCCACGCCCCGTCCGAAGCTGGGCTGGACGGACGTGGCCCGTTTCGCCGCCCTCGGCACGCCCGCCCTCAACTACGGCCCGGGCGATCCGGTCCTCGCGCACACGGCGGGGGAGTACGTCCCGGTGGCGCAGCTGCGGGCGTGCGAGGACCGGTTGGCGCGGTGGCTCACGCGGGGAGGCCGCTGAGCCACTCCAGAGGGAACTTGGTGCAGACGTACGGGTGCTGACGCGGCTGCTGGAGGTCTTCGAGGACGTGGACGTCAACTGACGGCCAGGGCCGAAGGGCGGCTCAGTGGCGGCTGCCGAGCCCGCCCAGGGTCCTCAACTGGAGCCACAGCACCAGCCGTTCGTCGGGATCGTCGAGGTCGATGCCGAGCTGCTGCCGGGCCTGCCGGAGGCGGTAGCGGCAGGTGTTGGCGTGTACGGCGAGCAGCCGCGCCGCGCCCGCCATGTCGCAGCCCGCTTCCAGCCAGGCGACGAGGGTGCGGGCGTACTCGGTGCCGTGCTCGGCGTCGTACGCGAGGACCCGCCGCCACCCGCCCGCGCTCAACTCCCGCCGCTCGCCGAGGACTTCGGCAAGCCGCAGCAGGGTGACGCGCGGCCTCACCTCCTCCACGGTCGCCACCGGCAGCTCCGGGCCCAGGACCCGCAGCACGAGGTCGGCGTCGTCCCGGGAGGCCCGCACCTGCGCGAGCCCGGAGACCACGTCCCCCAGTCCGGCCCGTACGGGCACCCGCAGTGCCTGCCCGGCCCGCCCCACGATGTCCTCCGCCAGCCCTCTGTGCCGCGCCCCGCCACGTTCCCCGACCGCCGGCAGCAGCGCGTACACGACCCCGTCGACCAGGACGCCCGCGTGCCGCCCGTAGCGCGCCTCGCACTGGAGGCGCACGAGATCCAGGAGCCGTAGCGCGGTCTGTTCGACGTCCGCCGCCGAGACACTGGAGTCCAGGACGAAGGCGGCAACGCGCACGGGCGCCGGGTTTCCGTCCGGGCCGAGGCCCAGCCCCAAGCGGTGGGCGGCGCCCGCCGGGTCGGCGGTGCCGTCGGATCGGAAAG
>NZ_JBEYFS010000126.1:0-34710 GCF_040634475.1 Streptomyces sp. NPDC007095 | reverse complement strand
ACGCCCTCGCCGCAGCCATCGAAGCCGACCGGGCAAGCTACCGATAGGGCTGCGGCTCCTCATCCGCTTCGCCTCAGGGCTCAGTACGCGGCATACCGCCCCAGTCCGGGGCGGGGGCGTTGGACGGGGACGGCTCGGAGCCGCCCCAGGTCTGGGTGCCGTTCACGGGCGCCCCCCAGCCCTCGGCCGGCTGCGGGGCCGGTGCCGCCGACGGGTCCGGTCCCCACGGCTGGTCCCAGGTCTGACCGCCCGCCGGGACCGCCGGAACGGCCCGGTCGCCCGTCATGCCCGGCAACAGCGGCTCGCCGCCGTCGGAGGGCAGCACGATGCCTTCGCGCGCCGTGCGCGCCGAGGGCTGCTCGCCCTGTCCACTCTGCGTCACCGGGACTCCTACTAATGGGGGACCTTCGGAATCGTCGGCTCACGCTACCGGGTCCCCACGCGCCCGTGCCACGCAGCACGGGGCGTTACCCCCGCCCGCTGTGACCGGGGTAACGAATACGCCCCACCGAGCGCTGTATCTGACTCCTCCCACTCCAGGCGCCTTCGTTCGCCCGGCGTTCACGCCTGTGCACACCGTGTGTTCACCGACGCACACACGATCCGCTCACGCCGCCGCCTGCAACTCCAGCCGCGCCCCGAACTCCCTTACCACCGCCTCGTCCCGGTACGGCTCCAGACGCTGCTGGAAGTCGTCCAGGTATTCGGCGCCGCGGTTGGAGCGGAGTGTGCCGAGAAGTTCGACCGCGCGCAGACCTGTGTGGCATGCCTGTTCCACCTCGCGCTGCTGGACCTGTGCGGTGGCCAGCAGGACGTAGCCGATGGCCCGGCGGCGGGCCCGCGACTCCGGGTGCCCGGCGAGGGACTCCTCGGCGCAGCGCGCGGCGGCCTCCGCCTGACCCAGGTCACGGTGGCAGTGCGCCAACTCGTCGGCGAGGTAGGCCTCGTCGAAGTGCGCGATCCACGTCGGGTCGTCCCCGGAGGCCGCGTCGGCGCCCTCCAGCGCGGTGATCGCACGCCCGGACGCCACCTGAGCGGCGCGCGCGTCGCCCATCAGGGCGTGCCCGCGCGCCTCTGCGGCGTGGAACATCGACTCCGCGCGCGGTGTCACCCGCCCCCGCGCCCCCTCCTGCGCCGCGCGCGCCAACTGCGCGATCTCGCGCGGGTTGCCGAGCTGCGCCGCCAGGTGGCTCATGGACGCGGCCAGCACGTACCCGCCGTATCCCCGGTCCCCGGCCGCCTGGGCGAGCCGCAGCGCCTGGATGTAGTACCGCTGGGCGAGGCCCGGTTGACCGGTGTCGATGGCCATGTAGCCCGCGAGTTCCGTCAACCGTGAGACCGCCGAGAAGAGTTCGCGTCCGACGCCCTCCCGGTACGAACCCGCGAGCAGCCCGGAGACCACGCTGTTGAGGTAGTGCACGACGACCGGGCGTACATGCCCGCTGCCGTACTGGTGGTCCAGGTCCGTGAGCGCCTGGGTCATCGCGCGGACCGCCGCCACGTCCGAGAGCCCGACCCGCGGGCCCGCCGCACGCGCCACCTGCGAGTCCGGCGCGGAGATCAGCCAGTCGCGGCTCGGCTCGACGAGCGCGGAGGCGGCGACGGACGAGCCGGACAGGAAGTCCCTGCGTCCGACGTCACTGCGCCACAGCTCACACACCTGCTCGATGGCGCCGAGGACGGTCGGCGAGAACTGCAACCCCACGCCCGACGCGAGGTTCTTGCCGTTGGCCATGCCGATCTCGTCGATCGTGACCGTACGGCCCAGCTTGCGGCCGAGCGCCTCGGCGATGATCGCGGGAGCGCGTCCCCTCGGCTGCTGACCGCGCAGCCAGCGCGCCACCGACGTCTTGTCGTAGCGCAGATCGAGGCCGTGCTCGGCGCCGCACATGTTGACCCGGCGGGCCAGGCCGGCGTTGGAACAGCCCGCTTCCTGGATGAGCGCCTGCAGCCGTTCGTTCGGCTGCCTGGCGACGAGAGGCCTTGCGGCCATGGCGTACCCCCTGTGGCTGCGGTGCCTGCCCACGCACCGAGTTGACGTGTCCTCATCGGCCAACCGCAGCGAAGGAAGTCGGCCATGAAGATCAATGCCCCGCCGACATACCGAAGATGCGAGACATGTGAGGATTGCCGGAGTAAAGGCGGCTGCCCCGACCCCACCCCTGGTTACCCACCGCCCGCTGCCGTTCCCCCTGCGCGCCCCCGCCCGTGCATCCATGCGCCCCACACGCGGGAACGATGCCCCTCCCCCGCGCACGGGACCCCCGTAACCCCCTGTGGCAGCTAGAGTTGTGTTCATCGTGGAAGAGACCATCGCGGGGCCCGAGGCCGTCCAAATCCCGAAGCAGCGTGGCGAATCATTGCTTGACACCGCTGTGCGATATGCCGAAGAGCGCCACTGGGACGTGTTCCCGGGCACGTGGCTGGAGGCCGTCGACGGGATGCAACGCTGCTCCTGCGGCGAGGCCACCTGCCTCACGCCGGGCGCACACGCGGCGCGCGAGGACTGGGCGACGCAGGCGACGGGCAGTGCGACCGTCGCGCGCCGGATGTGGTCGAAGCAGCCGAACGCGTCGATTCTGCTGCCCACCGGGCGTACGTTCGACGCGATCGATGTGCCGGAGACGGCCGGATTCCTCGCGCTCGCCCGCATGGAGCGGATGGAACTGACGCTGGGGCCGGTGACGTGCACGCCGGACCGGCGCATGCACTTCTTCGTCCTTCCCGGCGCGGCGACGAAGGTCCCCGACCTGGTACGCCGACTGGGCTGGCCGCCCGCCTCCCTCGATCTGGTCACCCTGGGCGAAGGCTCGTACGTGGCGGCTCCGCCCACCCGGTTCGGTTCGCGGGGTGCGGTGCAGTGGGCCTGCCGGCCGACGCCGGCGAACCGGTGGCTGCCGGACGCGGAGGAACTGATCTCGCCGCTCGCCTACGCGTGCGGCAGGGATCGATGACCGTGGTTCGGCGCCGTTCTTGAGCCGCGGGTTCGTCGTGGCTGGTCGCGCAGTTCCTCGCGCCCCTGAAACCTTGCCCCTTAGGGTGCTCACATGGCCGAGCAAACAGGGGCAGACGTTCCCGCCGTACGCGTACGCGGGCTCTGGAAGCGGTTCGGGGAGCAGGTCGCCGTCGCCGGGATCGATCTGGAGTTGCCCGCGGGGCGGTTCATCGGGCTCGTAGGGCCCAACGGCGCGGGCAAGACGACCACCCTCTCGATGGTGACCGGTCTGCTCAGGCCCGACCAGGGCGGCGTCGAGGTCGTCGGCCATGACGTGTGGCGCGACCCGGCGGCGGTGAAAGCCCGGATCGGCATACTCCCCGAGGGCCTGCGGCTCTTCGAACGGCTCTCCGGGCGTGAGCTCCTCGCCTACACCGGCCGGCTGCGCGGCCTGCCCGGCGCCGAGGTCGACAAGCGCACCACCCAGCTCCTCGACGTCCTCGACCTCGCGGGCGCCCAGCACAAACTCGTCGTCGACTACTCGACGGGCATGCGCAAGAAGATCGGCCTCGCCGCCGCTCTCCTCCACAACCCCGAGGTCCTCTTCCTCGACGAGCCGTTCGAGGGTGTCGACCCCGTCTCCGCGCAGACCATCCGCGGCGTCCTGGAGCGCTACACGGCATCGGGCGCCACGGTCGTCTTCTCCTCCCACGTCATGGAACTCGTCGAATCGCTGTGCGACTGGGTGGCCGTCATGGTCGCGGGGCGTATTCGCGCGCACGGCCCGCTCGCGGAGGTCCGCGGCGACGCGCCCTCCCTCCAGCAGGCGTTCCTCGAACTGGTCGGCGCACAGGGCCGCGACCGCGGGTCCGACCTGGACTGGCTGGGCGGCGGGGCGACGCGATGAGCACGGGTGTCTCCGAGGCCTCCATCACCCCCGTCGTCGTACGGCTGAAGCTGTCGCTGCTGCGCAACGGGCTGCGGCAGTCGGCCGGGCGGCGGGCCGCGTACATCACCTCGGTCGTCGTCGTCCTCCTCTTCGCCGCCCTCCAGCTGCTCGGCCTCATCGCCCTGCGCGGCAACGCGCACGCCGCGTCCGTCACCGTCCTGCTGATCGCGGTCATGGCGCTCGGCTGGGCCGTGATGCCGCTGTTCTTCCCCAGCGGCGACGAGACCCTCGACCCGACCCGGCTCGTCATGCTGCCGTTGCGACCGCACCCGCTGGTCCGGGCGCTGCTCGTGGCCTCGCTGGTCGGTATCGGACCGCTGTTCACCCTGTGCCTGCTGGTCGGTTCCGTGATCTCCGTGGCGCACGGCACGGCGGCGTACGTCACCGGGGCCGTGGCCGTGCCGTTGGCGCTGCTCGTCTGTGTGGCCCTCGCGCGGGCCGTCGCCGCCGCCAACATCCGGCTGCTGTCCAGCCGCAAGGGCCGCGACCTGGCCGTACTGAGCGGCCTCGTCATCGCGATCGGCGCGCAGCTCGTCAACTTCGGCGCGCAGCGGCTCGGTTCGGCGGGCGGACTGTCCCGGCTCGACCCGGCGGCGGACGTGCTTCGCTGGGTGCCGCCCGGGTCGGCGATCGGAGCCGTGGACTCGATGAGCAGGGGCTCGTACGGGGCGGGGGTCGCCCAACTCGTCCTGAGCGTGGCGGCGCTGGTGGGGCTGCTGGCACTCTGGTCGAGGCACCTGACCCGGCTGATGACCTCGCCGGACGGGTCGACGTTGCAGGCGGGCGAAACCGCGGCGCGGGAGCGGGTTCCGACGGACGGGCTGCGCCGGCTGCTGCCCTCGGGGCGCACCGGGACCGTGATGGAGCGCAGTCTGCGGTACGTGTGGCGCGACCCGAAGACGAAGGCCGCGTGGGTGACCTCGCTGGCGATCGGGCTGATCGTGCCCGTGTTCAACGCCTTGCAGGGCACCGGCTCGATCTACTTCGCGTGCTTCGCTGCCGGGATGCTCGGCATCCAGATGTACAACCAGTTCGGTCAGGACACCTCCGCGTTCTGGATGGTCGCGATGACCATCGCGTCCCCGCACGACGCCTACGTCGAACTGCGCGGGCGTGCGCTGGCGCTGCTGATGATCACCCTTCCGTACGCGACGCTCGTGACCGTGCTGACGACGGCGATGCTCGGCGACTGGTCCAAGCTGCCCGAGGTGCTCGGCCTGTCCTTCGCGCTGCTCGGCGCGATGCTGGCCACCGGCGCCTGGTCCTCGGCCCGCTTCCCGTACTCGATCCCGCAGGAGGGCTACAAGAACGTGGCCCCCGGGCAGGCGGGCCTCGCCTGGATCGCCATCTTCGGCGGAATGGTCTCGGCGGCGCTGCTGACCGCTCCTGTCATCGCCCTCACGATCTGGCTGAACGTGACGGTGGACGGGGACCGGTGGAGCTGGCTGCTGCTGCCGCTGGGGGCCGGATACGGGGCGCTGATCACGGTGTTCGGGCTGCGGATGGCGGCGCCCCGGACGGCCCGGCGGCTGCCGGAGATCCTGGCGGCGGTCAGCAAGGGCTGAGCCGACGGGGAGGGCGGCGGGAATTCGACGACAGGACCTAGCGGTCCTGGCCGGTGAGTACGCCGTCGAGGAAGGGCTCGATCGCGGCGCGCCACGCCTCCGGCTGGTCGTAGTGCACGAGGTGACCGGCGTCGGCCACCTCCGCGTACCGGCCGTGCGGCAGTACGCGAACCATCTCCTGGGCCTCGGCCCGGCCGAGCTCGCCGTCGAGGCCCCGTACGACCAGTGCGGGGCACTGGACCTGGGCGAGCTCCTCCCAGTGGGCGTCGTACACCCAGGTCTGGCGGGACTTGAGCATCTGCTCGGGTTCGAAGACCGGGCGCCAGCCGTCGGCGGACTCGTGCATCACCTCTGCGTAGAACTCGCCGCGGGACGGGTTCGGGCGCTCCACCCAGGGGTCGTCCTCGCCGAACCACTTCCGTACGTCGGCGAGCGTGGCGAAGGGCATGGGCCAGGCCTTGAACCAGTCCTCCCACTCACGCTGCGACGCGGCCCCTAACGCCGAGGCCCGCATGTCGCAGATGATCAGCCCGCGGACGAGGTCGGGGCGCTTGGCGGCGAGCTGCCAGCCGGTCAGCGCACCCATCGCGTGGCCGATGAGGACGGTCGGGGCGAGACCCAGCTGCTCGAGAGCGGCCTCGGCGTCCTCGACGTAGGCCTCCCGTGTGTACTGCCCCTCCGGCGCCTTGTCGCTCTGGCCGTGGCCGCGCTGGTCGAGGGCGACGGCGCGGTGCCGCTCGGAGAGCCAGCGGGCGGTGGACGCCCAGTGGGAGGCGCGGCCCATGAGGCCGTGCAGAAGCAGCACGCCGGGGGCGGGCGGGGTCCTGGGAGGGTCGGTCTTGGGAGGATCGGCGAACTCCCAGGCGGCGAGGCGCAGACCGCCCGCGCCCGTCACGTCGATGCGCCGCACCATAGGTCTGGCACCCCCCTAGCTCGCTCGGACCGCTCGCTCCCGCTCGAGCCGGCCGGTCCACTCGTAACCGCTTCCTGCCGCTGCCGTACCGCTGAGTCTGCTGATGTGCTGCTCTACGTGTACCCGATTTGCCTGTGATACGCCGCAAGATTATCGAATGGGTATTCGAAAATACTCCTCTCGGCGGCAACACCCCTCGTTCGAGTGACCACCCTCGGGGATTGACCGCCGCCGCCGAGGGGAGATCTTCAGCGGGAGGCGGACCGCTCGGGGAAATCGGTCCGAAGGGGATGACCCTGGGAGCTCGGGGCTCCGGGTCAGCACAGGGGAGGACAGGCCCCGGCGCCGTAAGGCGCCGGGGCCCTCTCCACATCTACGGCACATCCTCCCCGCCCCCTCCCCAACCGTGCGACATCCCTCTTGGACACGGTCAAGAGCCCTCAGGTCATATGCCTCACGGGCCAGCCTCGCACGCAAACGGTCCCGGCGCTGCGATTCCGCACACTGAATCTTGGTTTCGGCCATGTCGCGAAGGCATCACAACTACCCCTGTGGTCGCGGGAGTTGACATGACCGAGGTGAGTCGACGGAGGTGCGGGGAGGGGGTGGAGCGTTGGGTCATCACAGGCGGACGACACGCTCCACGGCGAGCGACCTGCGCCATGGCGCCCACGCCCGCGCCCGGCGCGTCGAACGGAGCGCAGGGTCGTCCCCCGACGCGCGGTGCGCAGTCCGGAACGCCGTCGGCCCTCGACGGGCGAGCCGGGTCGCCACCGATCCACGCCAGGCGAGCCGGGCGGCCACCGACGCACGACGGTCGGCGGGCGCCCGGAGGCCGACCCGGGGTTCGACGGATGCCGGACCCCGCGGCCCACCCCCGGGAGCTGCCCCTCGCGGGCTCAGGGCCGGGAAACCCGCACCCGGGGTGCGAGGCCTCCCACGATCACCGGATGTCAGCGCTTGGCGACGAACACGTGGGACGCGACGTCCGACTCCAGCTCCGCCGCCTCACCACCGCTGCCGACGAGCACGCCGCCCGCCGACTCCGTCACGCTCACCACGGAGCCGGGCTGCACACCCGCGCGCCGCAGCGTGTACATCAGCTGCGCGTCCGTCTGGATGGGCTCGCCGATCCGGCGTACGACGACGGTCTTGCCGTCCAGGCCGGGGTCGAGCTCGGCCAGCGACACCATGCTCTCGTCCAGGAACGGGTCGGCGCCGTCCTTCTCGCCGAGCTCCTCCAGTCCGGGGATCGGGTTGCCGTACGGCGACTCGGTCGGGTGGCGCAGCAGCTCCAGCACGCGCCGCTCCACCGCCTCGCTCATCACGTGCTCCCAGCGGCACGCCTCGGCGTGCACCTGCTCCCACTCCAGACCGATCACGTCGACGAGCAGGCACTCCGCGAGGCGGTGCTTGCGCATCACGCGGGTGGCGAGGCGTCGGCCCTCCTCGGTGAGCTCCAGGTGCCGGTCGGTGGCGACCGCCACCAGACCGTCGCGCTCCATGCGCGCCACCGTCTGGCTGACCGTCGGCCCGCTCTGGTCGAGCCGCTCCGCGATCCGGGCGCGCATGGGGACCACGCCTTCCTCCTCCAGCTCGAGGATGGTGCGGAGATACATCTCCGTGGTGTCGATCAGTCCGGACATACGTGCCCCTTGATTAGCTCTGCCGAAGGCTCGGTGGCTCACCGGCGTGTGCGCTGGCCCTGAACTCAATTCTGACGCATACCACTGACAAGCGTGCCTCGCCGTTGAAACCACGGAGTTACGGGTGCCCCTGCGGACGCCCCGCGGGGTGCCTGCGCGGACACCTCCGCAGGCCGTATTGACAGCGCGCTGGTCCAGACCGCAACGTGATCCGCGGCACAACGCGTGACCCAGCGCCCACCCGACGCCGACGAGACTTCTAAGGGGCTTCGCCGATGAGCGACCGCAAGCTGGCCGGGCAGTTCTTCGACGCGGCGATCGGCCTGCTCCAGCAGGTGCGGGACGAGGACGCGGGAGACATCGAGGCGGCCGGCACCCTGATCGCCGACACCGTCGCGGGCGGCGGCCGGCTCTTCGCCTTCGGCGCCGGGCACTCCTCGCTCGCCGCGCAGGACGTCGTCTACCGCGCGGGCGGTCTGGCCCTGATGAACCTGCTCGCCGTGCCGGGCGTGGTCGGTGTCGACGTCATGCCGGCGACTCTGGGCTCGGCCCTGGAGCGGGTCGACGGCCTCGCGAGCGCGGTCCTGGACTCCAGCCCGGTCCGCGCCGGCGACGTACTCGTGATCATCTCCCTGTCCGGCCGCAACGCGCTCCCGGTCGAGATGGCCATGAACGCGCGGGCCCTGGGCGTGAAGGTCATCGGCGTCACCTCGGTCGCCTACGCCTCGGAGACGAAGTCCCGGCACGTCTCGGGGACGTACCTGAAGGACCACTGCGACATCGTCCTCGACTCGAAGATCGCGGTCGGCGACGCGGAACTGACCCTGAAGACGATCGAGGCGCCCTTCGCTCCCGCCTCCACGGTGGTCACGACGGCGCTCCTGCAGGCCGTCATGGCCACGGCCGCGGGCGCGCTGGCCGACCGGGGCATCGAGCCGCCCCTGCTCCGCTCGGGCAACGTCGACGGCGGCCACGAGTGGAACGGCCGGGTGATGACGGAGTACGGCGACCGGATCTTCTACCGCCGCTGAGCCGAGCGAGATCTTCCACCGCCGCCGGACCGAGCGAGATCTTCCACCGCCGCTGAGCCGACCGGGTGGTAAGCGGGTGGCGGTGCTACGTCCGTCCCGCCAACCCCTCCAGATCCAGCGCCATGGCGATGCGTACCGCCACGTCCTCCGCGTACGTCGCGTCCGTGCGCTCGAACTGGCTGCGCCCCGTACCCCGCAGAAACGTCACCACGCCCAGCGTGCGCCCCCGGCTGCGCAGGACCGCGCACAGGGCGTGCACCGAGTCCGGCGGCCACTGGCGGGCCGTGGCCCACTCCCGCATCCGCTCGGGGGTGATCTCACCGGAGCTGGCCCGCACGGACCCGGCCCGCTCCACGCACTGGAGCGCGGGATGCCCCTCGGCGTACCGCACGGGGAGTCCGGCCTTCCCGGTGAGCAGGCTCGGCCCGGGGGCCCCGGCGGGCGTGGTGGCGGCGCGTACCAGCCGTACGGGCCCGTCGTCGTCCCCCGCCGGCCACCCGCTCGCGACCCGGTCGATCAGCGCGTGGTCGGCGAACCCGGCGAGCGCGAAGTCGAGGTGGACGGTGGCGGCCTCCCCGGGGTCCTCGCACTCGGCCGCCGCCCGTGCGGCCCGGTGCAGCTGATTGGCCCTGAACCGCAGCAGGGCCGCCTCCTGCTCGGTGTGCTTGGCCTCGGTCACATCCTGGAAGAGCCACCCGACCCCGAGCGGAACCGGTTCTTCCGTGAGCGGCGAGGCGAGCCGCAGGAACCCGCTGCGCCAGCACCGCCGCTTCTCGCCCTCGGCCGACCGCACGCTCACCCACATCTCGGCGGGCGCGGGCGGCGCGCCCTCGGCAAGCACGTGCGTGAGCGCGCTCTCCAGTTCCTCGACCCCTTGGGAGAGCAGCTCCCCCAGCGGCCGTCCGAGCACCGCCGTACGCCCGATCCCCAGGGCTCGGGCCGCGTGCGCGTTGACGACGGCGGGCCGCAGGTCCGCGTCGACCAGGACCACACCCCAGCTGGCGTCCTCGAACAACGCCTCGCTCAGGGCGATGGACCGCTCGAGATCGATCTGCGCGTGCACCTCGCTGAAGGCGCAGTACACCCCGGCGGGCTTCCCGTCGGCTCCGCGCACGGCGGCGGACTGGGTCCGTACGAGCACGCGCCCGCCGTCCTTGGTCAGCAGCGCGAACTCGTGCACCTGGCGCCCGGGGGCCTCCATGGCGGACAGCAGCCGTGCCTCGACCTCCTCGGCGTCCGCGGTCCGCACGGCCCACCCGGCGAACCCGCGCCGCCCCACGGCCTCGGCCGCGGACCAGCCGAGAATCCGCTCGGCCTCGCGGTTCCAATGGGTGACGACCCCATCGGCATCGAACGCGCACAGCGCCGCGTCCATCCCGTCCAGCAGCGCGGCAAGCAGATCGGAACCAGCCGGCTCGGGCTCGTCCGGCCCCAGCTCGTCGGTGGTCCCACTACGCCGGGAAGCACTCACCTGGACCCCCTGCAGGCTGCGTCCGCACGTACGGCGAGACAGTTCGCTCACTCGCCTTCATTCAACTCGAACGTGACCCAGCCCACATCGTGTTCCCCAAAGATTGGACGAAATCGTTGTACGCAGGGATTCCGCCCCCTCAGCCCCAGGAATCGCGCCCCGCCCACCCATCGAAGTGGCCGTCCCAGGCTCCTGCCCAACAGCCGCTCCGGCCATCCGTTCGACGCCCGCGCACGCGAACTGCTCGCGAAGGGAAGAGCGGTGGTGGTGCGGTACGTGCCGTTCGCGATCCGCTTGAAAGATCGTCTGCTCGAGGACTCCACCATCGCCGGAGTGGCGGTGCGCGTCGACCCGGGAAGCTGTGGGACGGGAATCGTCGTGACTACGGACACGGAGCAGCTGGACCACACCACGGGGCACGGGCACTCAGCGCACCGAGGCCTGTTCGCGGTCGAGCTGAACCACCGCGGCGCTCAGATCCGCGACGGCATGAAGCGTCGGGCGGGCTACCGGCGTCGGCGGCGCAGCGGGAATCCCGTTACCGCGCGCCCCGATTCGACAGCAGAAGGCGACCGGCGGGCCGGCTCGCACCGTCCCTGCGGCACCGGGTCGAGGGCACGATCGGCCAGGTCAGCCGCCACATCGGACGCGTCGCCGTCCGCGCCAACGGGTGCCACAGCATTCCCGCCAGGCGGCCACGCAGGCACCAGCCACAAGAACCTGCGCCTCCTCCAGCGGGCTGACGGATACGCGTACGGCACCAGGTTCGAAAAACCTGTTGAGCCGCGTTCGATCAGTTCCTAAGGTGGGCCGTACGCCGAAGGGAGGTGATCGGGTACATGTATGAAACCCGGACTAGCGAGGTGGCTGCGGGCTAGCGGCCCGTCACCACATCGAGTGCGGTGCCGGACCAGCGCTTGAAGTGAGCGCGCAGCCGGCCCCAATCCCAAGCAGTCACCCGACCCGCGAGCTCGCCGGTACGTCCGGCCGGCTCCTCCGCCGTGAGGCGGGGGGACCCGAGCTCGCGGGTCGTCTGCGTTTCGCAGGGCATGTGAGGTGGGGCACATGCGTTTCGCGGGGTCCGCAGTACTCTTGGGCCATGCTTCCGATGCTCGTTCGACGCCGGCACGTGGACTTCGTGCGCGTCACAAGCATGGGCTGTCGGGCTTCTTCCTGACCTCGGCCCCCTCTCTTCCCCTTGGCACCCGTGGCCCCCGCCCCACCCCTGGCGGCCGCCCGGGCACCCGTACACCCTGCGGACGCACCTCATGACGACGAACACGTCTTCTGCTCAGGACCAGCAGAGCCGGCAGCACCGGCCGTACCAGCAGCTTCCGATCATCGATCTCTCCGCGGCCGACCGCGGCCCCCAGGCCCGTGCCCTGCTGCACGCTCAGTTGCACAGCGCCGCCCACGACGTGGGCTTCTTCCAGCTCGTCGGGCACGGGGTGACCGAGGGCGAGACCGCCGCCCTGCTCGACTCCATGCACCGGTTCTTCGCGCTGCCCGAGGCCGAGCGGCTCGCCCTCGACAACGTCAACTCGCCGCACTTCCGCGGGTACACGCGCACCGGCGACGAGCGCACGGGCGGCAGCCGGGACTGGCGGGACCAGCTCGACATAGGGGCCGAGCGGCCCGCGCGCAGGCCCGGTCCGGGCGAGGCCGCCTACTGGTGGCTGGAGGGGCCCAACCAGTGGCCGGCCACGCTGCCGGAGCTGCGGGCCGCCGCGCTGGCATGGATCGACCGGCTCAGCTCGGTCGCGGCCCGCCTGCTGCGCGAGCTGCTCACCGCGATCGGGGCGCCCGCCGACTTCTACGAGCCGGTCTTCGGCGAGCGGGCCCATCCGCATCTGAAGCTCGTGCGGTATCCGGGCAGCGCGGGCGACGGCGCTGACCAGGGCGTGGGCGCGCACAAGGACTACGGATTCCTGACGCTGCTGCTCCAGGACCAGGTCGGCGGCCTTCAGGTGCAGCGCGAGGACGGCCTCTTCCACGAGGTGCCGCCGCTGCCGGGAGCGTTCGTGGTCAACCTGGGCGAGCTGCTGGAAGTGGCCACCAACGGGTACCTCGTCGCCACCAACCACCGCGTCGTCAGTCCGCCCGGGGCCACCGAGCGGTTCTCCGTGCCCTTCTTCTACAACCCGCGCCTGGACGCGCGCGTGGAGCCGCTGCCCTTCCCGCACGCCTCCGCCGCGCCCGGCGTCACCGACGACCCGGCGAACCCCCTGTTCGCGGAGTACGGCTTCAACGAGCTGAAGGGCAAGCTGCGGGCCCACCCGCTGGTCGCCACCCGTCATCACGCGGAGCTGCTCACCCCCGCGTGATGACCGGCAGACCCGGTGAGTGGGCTCAGAGGGCTCAGAGGGCTCAGAGGGCTCAATGCACTGAGCGCACTCAGTGGGCTCAGTGCGCGATGTCCTCGTAGCCCTCGATCTCCTGGGGGCTGCGCGGACCGGGGCCCATATAGCGCGCGGACGGCCGTACGAGCCGTCCCGTGCGCTTCTGCTCCAGGATGTGCGCCGACCAGCCTGCCGTACGGGCGCAGGTGAACATGGATGTGAACATGTGCGCCGGGACCTCGGCGAAGTCGAGCATGATCGCGGCCCAGAACTCGACGTTCGTCGCCAGGACGCGGTCCGGGCGGCGCGCGTGGAGCTCCTCCAGGGCCGCCTTCTCCAGCGCCTCGGCGATCTCGAAGCGGGGGGCGCCGAGCTCGCGGGCGGTACGGCGCAGGACACGGGCGCGCGGGTCCTCGGCGCGGTAGACGCGGTGGCCGAAGCCCATCAGGCGTTCGCCCTTGTCGAGGGCCTTCTTGACGTAGGCCTCCGCGTCGCCCGTGCGCTCGATCTCCTCGATCATGCCGAGGACGCGGGAGGGCGCGCCGCCGTGCAGCGGCCCGGACATGGCCCCGACGGCGCCGGAGAGGGCGGCGGCGACATCCGCGCCCGTCGACGCGATGACGCGGGCGGTGAAGGTGGACGCGTTCATGCCGTGCTCGGCGGCGGACGTCCAGTAGGCGTCCACGGCCGCGACGTGCTTGGGGTCGGGCTCGCCGCGCCAGCGGATCATGAAGCGTTCGACGACGGAGTGCGCCTTGTCGATCTCGCTCTGCGGAACCATGGGCCGGCCCTGGCCGCGGGCGGACTGGGCGACGTACGAGAGGGCCATGACGGCGGCGCGGGCGAGATCCTCGCGGGCCTGGGCCTCGTCGATGTCGAGGAGGGGTTTGAGGCCCCAGACGGGGGCGAGCATGGCGAGCGCGGACTGCACGTCGACGCGGATGTCGCCGGAGTGGACGGGGATCGGGAACGGCTCGGCGGGCGGCAGTCCGGGGTTGAAGGCGCCGTCGACGAGGAGGCCCCACACGTTTCCGAAGGAGACGTGGCCGACCAGATCCTCGATGTCGACGCCCCGGTACCGGAGTGCGCCGCCCTCCTTGTCGGGTTCGGCGATCTCCGTCTCGAACGCGACGACTCCTTCGAGTCCGGGTACGAAGTCGGACATCAGGCGGCTCCTCGTGATGTGTACGACGGGGGTTTATGGGGGGTCACGGTGGGGGTGTCGGTGGGGGCGGGTCTTGCGGTCGGAAGGGGAAACCGTGCGTCGGTGACGGGTGGTCGACGTCCGGCTCCACGGTCGGCTCGTGGACTCGCGGTCCGGTACGTCTTCCCGGTGATGCCCCGTGCGGCCGGCGGTCATCCCACCGCAACCGTGGCAGCACCATATCCCCGAGTGCCACCTTTGGGGAGGCCCTGCGGCACTCAGTGCCACCCACTGTCACTCAATGCCGTACCGGGATACGGCAAGATGACCGCGTGACCGACCGCGACCGCCTCCCGGATGAATCCGCCGCCGAGCCCCTCGTCCTGCGCGCTGCGGAAGCCGCCGCCGCAGAAGCCACGGGCGACGCCGAAGAACTCGCCGCCGACCCCGCCGCGATGCGCGCCCACTACCGCGCCGAGGGGCTCGTCGAGGCCGATCTCGCCGCGCATCCCATGGACCAGTTCGCCCGCTGGTTCAAGCAGGCCGCGCAGGCCTCCGTGCAGGGCATGGTGTACGAGCCGAACGCGATGATCGTCTCCACGGCGGACGCGGAGGGCCGGCCCAGCTCACGCACGGTGCTGCTCAAGCAGTACGACGAGCAGGGCTTCGTCTTCTACACCAACTACGACTCCCGCAAGGCCCGCGAGCTGTCCGAGAACCCGTACGTCTCGCTGCTCTTCCCCTGGCACCCGATGGCCCGCCAGGTCATCGTCACCGGAACGGCGCGGCGCACCGGACGCGACGAGACCGCCGGGTACTTCCGCACCCGCCCGCACGGCTCCCAGCTCGGCGCGTGGGCCAGCCCCCAGTCCTCGGTCATCTCCTCCCGGGACGAGCTCGACGCCGCCTACGAGGAGTTGAGCGCCCGCTACCCGGAGGGCGAGCAGGTCCCCGTGCCCCCGCACTGGGGCGGCTTCCGCGTCGCCCCCCGGACGGTCGAGTTCTGGCAGGGCCGCGAGAACCGCCTCCACGACCGGCTGCGGTACGTGGCGGAGCCGGACGGCAGCTGGCGGGCGGAGCGCCTCGGTCCGTGACGTCGGCGGGGCTCAGCCCAGCGCCTCGTCCAGCAGTACGCCCCACTGCGCCACCACCCGTTCCCGTCGCCCCCCGTCGTTCGTGAGGAGGTTGGCGAGACCGAGGCCGCGGGACATGTCCAGGAGTCCCTGGACCGTTTCGCGTACGCCCGGGCGGGATTCGTCGGCGGCGAGGAGTTCCACGGCGATCCGGTGGGTCTCGCGGCCCACGCGGGCCTCCAGCTCGGTGACCCTCGGGCGGAGCTGCTCCTCGTTGGAGGCGGCGACCCAGAGGTGGAGGGCGGCGCGGAAGAGGGGGCCGGTGTAGAGGTCGACCAGGGCCGCGACCACCTCGCGGCGGTCGGCGGCACCCTCCGGGAACAGGGCGCGCAGTGCGGTGGAGCGCTCCTCGGCGACGTACTCCACCGCCGCGGTGAACAGGTCCTCGCGGGTGCGGAAGTGGTGCTGGGCGGCCCCCCGGGACACTCCCGCGCGCTCGGCGACGACGGAGACCGTGGAGCCCGCCCAGCCGTGCTCGGCGAGACAGGCCACGGCGGCCGCGAGCAGCCGCTGCCGGGTGGCGCGGCTGCGGTCCTGCTTGGGAACATGCGGAAGCCGGGGACTGCGGGGGGCGATTTCGGCAGGCTCTGTCGCGTCCGTCGACGCGTCCGTGGCGTCCGTCGACGCGTCCGTGGGCTCCGCGCGCTCCGCGGCTTCCGTCGTGCTCACACCACCCATGCGGGATCCCGTCGTTCGAGGAAGGCCGTCATCCCCTCGCGGGCTTGCGCGGAGGAGAACAGTTCGGCCGAGAGCGCGGTCAGGGCGCCCGCGTCCCGGTCGAAGGCCTCCAGCACCCTAGCCGTGAGCAGCCGTTTCGTCTCGGCCAGGCCTTGGGGGGAGGCGCGGCGCAGGCCGTCCAGGACGGGTTCCAGGGTGACGTCGACGTCGTCGCCGGTCGCCGTCAGGATGCCCGTCCGTACTGCCTCCGCCGCGTCGAAACGTTCGCCCGTGAGGTAGTAGCGGGCAAGGGCGCGGGGGTCCGTCCGGGGCAGCAGGGGAAGGGAGATCACGGCGGGCGCGACGCCGATGCGTACCTCCGTGAAGGCGAACGTGGCCTCCTTGGAGGCGATCGCCAGATCGCAGGCTCCGAGGAGTCCCAGTCCGCCCGCCCGCACATGGCCCGTCACCCGGGCCACCACGGGCTTGTGCAGCTCGACGATCTGCCGCAGCAGGGCGACGAGCGCGTCCGGGTGCGGGGGGTCGCGCAGGTCGGCGCCCGCGCAGAACGTGTTGCCCGTGTGGGCGAGGACTACGGCGCGGACGTCACGGTCCTTGCCGCACCGGGTGAGCCCGTCCGCGAGCTCGCCCACTAGGGCGGCGGAGAGGGCGTTGCGGTTGGCGGGCGCGTCGAGGGTGAGCGTGGTGACGGCGCGGTCGTGCGCCACGCGGACAACCGGTTCAACGGTCATGACAGGCCTCGCAGTTCCCGGCGCAGGATCTTTCCGGAGGCCGCACGTGGGACGGCGTCGATGAAGGTGACGCCGCGGACCCTCTTGTACGGGGCGACGCGCTCGGCGACGTACATCATCACCTCTCCTTCGGAGAGGCCGGTGACGTCGGAGAGGTCCGCCGCCGGACCGGCAGGGCCGGCCCCGGACGGCCGGCGCACCACAAAGGCGTGCGGGACTTCGTTGTTGTCCTCGTTGTAGACCCCGATGACCGCGGCGTCCGCGATGCCGGGGTGGGTGAGGAGCAGGGCCTCCAGTTCGGCGGGCGCGACCTGGAAGCCCTTGTACTTGATGAGCTCCTTGACGCGGTCGACCACGAACAGCCAGCCCTCGGTGTCCACGTGACCGACGTCTCCGGTGTGCAGCCAGCCGTCCGGGTCGATCATCGCGGCGGTGGCGTCGGGCTGCCCCAGATAGCCCTTCATGACCTGGGGACCGCGGATGACGATCTCGCCCGCCTCCCCGACTCCCAGGTCCTTGTCGGGGTCGTCGAGGGAGACGATGCGCATCTCGGTGCCCGCGACGAGCCTGCCGACCGTTCCCGGGGGCGCGTCCTGGGCGGCGTCCAGGGGGACCAGGTGCGTGCAGGGAGACAGTTCCGTCATCCCGTAGCCCTGGCCGATGGGCGGCAGCCCGAGCCGCTCGGCGCAGGCCAGCGCGAGCTTGGCGTCCAGGGGCGCGGCGGAGGAAATGATGTACTTCAGGGACGACAGGTCGTAGCGCGCGACGGCCGGGTGCTTGGCCAGGGCCAGCACGATCGGCGGCGCCACGAACAAGCCGCTGATGCGGTGCTTCTCTATGGCCGCGAGGAAGGTGTCGAGGTCGAAGCGGGGCAGTACGACGACGGTGGCGCCCTGCCTGAGGGGTGCGTTCATCAGGGCCGTCAGCCCGTAGATGTGGAAGAAGGGCAGCACCGCGAGGATGCGCTCGCCCTCGCCCATCGGCAAGAAGGGCACCAGCTGCGCCAGATTGGTGGCGATGGACCGGTGGGTGAGCATCACCCCCTTGGGTGTGCCGGTCGTCCCGGAGGAGTACGGCAGGGCCGCGACGTCCGTGACCGGGTCGATGTCGATCTCCGGTTCGGGCGCGGTCGAACCGAGCAGATCGATCAGCGAGCGATGCCCCGGCGCGCTGTCGCAGACGAAGATCTCCCGCACTCCGCCGGCGAGCTCGGCGGCCTGCCGCGCGGCCTCCAGGAGGGGCGACACGGTCACGATCCAGTTCGCGGCGCTGTCCCGCAGCTGTTTGGCGAACTCCTCGGGCGTGGCGAGCGGGTGCACGGTCGTGACCGACGCCCCCGCGCGCGTGGCGGCGTAGAACGCCGTCGGGAAGGCGATGGTGTTCGGGCTGTGCAGGGCGAGGACGTCGCCCTTGCGGACGCCCGCGTCGGCGAACGCGGCGGCCAGCCGCCGGTGGAACCGGTCCAGTTGCCCATAGGTGAGCGTGGTGCCGTCGACTCCGTCGATCAGCGCGGGCGTGTCGCTGCGCTCGGCGGCGCGGCCGAGGACCGCCTCGTGAATGGGTTCCTCTACGGCCGGGACTTCGGCGTACTCGCTGCGGAACACGGTTCCTCCTGGAGCGGCTCGTGGAGCGGCGGGCTAGTACGACTTGGGCAGGCCCAGGGTCTGGTGGGAGACGTAGTTGAGAATCATCTCCCGGCTCACCGGAGCAATACGAGCCACGCGCGAGGCCGTTATCAACGAGGCGAGGCCGAATTCTCGGGTGAGGCCGTTGCCGCCGAGGGTGTGCACGGACTGGTCGACGGCCCTCACACAGGCCTCGCCCGCCGCGTACTTGGCCATGTTGGCGGCCTCACCTGCGGCGGCGTCGTCCCCGGAGTCGTACAGGTACGCCGCCTTCTGCATCATCAGGCGGGCGAGTTCGAGGTCGATGTGGGCCTGTGCGAGAGGGTGGGCGACGGCCTGGTGGGCGCCGATGGGCTGCTTCCAGACGGTGCGCTCGCGGGCGTACTCGACGGCCCTGGAGAGCGCGTAGCGGCCCATGCCGATCGCGAACGCGGCCGTCATCACGCGCTCGGGGTTGAGTCCCGCGAAGAGCTGCAGCAGGCCCGCGTCCTCGTCGCCGACGAGCGCGTCGGCGGGCAGCCGCACGTCGTCGAGGGTCAGCTCGAACTGCTTCTCCGCGCTGTGGAGTTCCATGTCGATCCGGCGCCGCCCGAAGCCGTCGGCGTCGCGCGGGACGATGAACAGACAGGGCTTGAGGCGGCCCGTCCGCGCGTCCTCCGTGCGTCCCACGATGAGGGTGGCGTCCGCGATGTCGACGCCGGAGATGAACACCTTGCGACCGCTGAGCAGCCAGTCGGCGCCGTCCCGGCGGGCGGTGGTGGTGATGCGGTGCGAGTTGGAACCCGCGTCGGGTTCGGTGATGCCGAAGGCCATGGCGCGGGTGCCGTCGGCCAGGGCCGGGAGCCACTCCTGCTTCTGGGCGTCCGTGCCGAAGCGGGCGATCACCGTGCCGCAGATCGCCGGCGACACGACCATCATCAGGAGCGGGCAGCCCGCGGCGCCGAGTTCTTCCAGGACGATGGAGAGTTCGGCTATGCCGCCGCCCCCGCCACCGTACGCCTCCGGCAGGTTGACGCCGAGGTAGCCGAGCTTGGCCGCCTCGGACCAGAGGGCGTTGATGTCGTAGTCGCGGCCGTGGCGTTTGCCGAGGGCGGCCACGGCGGATCGGAGGGCCTTGTGTTCTTCGGTCTCTGTTGCGGGGCTCATGGGGGCTCCTGGGTCCGTCTTCACGATGCGGGTTGTTCGTGGCTGGTCGCGCCCACGCGGCGGAGCCGCATGATGTGACAGCCCCGCGCCCCTCTTCGGGGCGCTCTTCTCACGGAGTTGGATCTACAACCGCCAGCAGGGTTCCGACCTCGACCTGTTGGCCGGGGGTGGCGTGGAGGGCCGTGAGCGTGCCTGCCGTCGGCGCGGAGATCTTGTGTTCCATCTTCATCGCCTCCAGCCACAGGAGGGGCTCTCCGGCCCGTACGGCGGCTCCCGTGGCCAGTCCCTCGGCGACGCGGACGACGGTTCCGGGCATGGGGGCCAGGAGGGAGCCGGGGGCCTGCTGGGCGGTGGGGTCGGGGAAGCGGGGCAGGGCGGTGAGGGCGGTGGCGTTCACGAACACCTGGTCGCCGTACCGCGTCACCTCGAACTTCCGCCGTACGCCGTCCACTTCGAGTACGACGAGACGGGCGTCGGCGTGCACCACGCGCACCCCGTCGGCCGTGAGGCCCTCACGGGTGTGCCGGTAGCGCACCTCGTACTCGGTGCCGGCCAGGTCGTAGCGCTTGACCTGGGGCTGCGAGGGGAGGTTGCGCCAGCCGCCGAACCGGGAGCGGGAGTGGCCCCGCGCGTCCGCCAGGGCCGCCGCCAGGGGCGCGTGGGGGTCCGGGGCCGGCGTCGTGAGGGCGGCGAGGTGGCGCTCGTAGAACCCGGTGTCCATGCGCGCCTCGGCGAACTCCGGGTGCCGCAAGGAGCGTACGAGCAGATCCCTGTTGGTCGCCGGGCCGTGGACGTCGGCCCGCTCCAGGGAACCCGACAGCTTGCGCAGGGCCTGCGCGCGCGTGGGCGCGTACGCGATCACCTTCGCCAGCATCGGGTCGTAGTGGACGCCGATCGGGTCGCCGTCGGTGTAACCGGTGTCCAGGCGGACGCCCTCCGGGACGGCGAGGCGGTGCAGGGTGCCGGTCTGCGGCGCCCAGGCCCGCGCCGGGTCCTCGGCGTACAGGCGGGCCTCGATCGCATGCCCACGCGCGCGTGGCGGGTCGTCCGCGAGCGCCGCGCCCTCCGCCACCTGGATCTGGAGCGCGACGAGATCGACGCCGAAGACCGCCTCCGTCACCGGGTGTTCGACCTGGAGTCGGGTGTTCATCTCCAGGAAGTGGGCCTTGCCGTCGGCGACCAGGAACTCGACCGTTCCCGCGCCCACGTAGTCGACGGCTCGGGCGGCCCGCACGGACAGGTCGTAGAGGGTTTCCGTCAGGTCTCCGAGACCGGGGGCCGGGGCCTCCTCGACGACCTTCTGGTGGCGGCGCTGGAGGGAGCAGTCGCGGGTGCCGAGCGTCCAGACCGTGCCGTGCGTGTCGGCGAGGATCTGCACTTCCACATGCCGACCGCCCTCTACGTAGGGCTCGACGAAGACCTCGCCGTCTCCGAAGGCGCTGAGGGCCTCGGCGCGGGCGGCGCTCAGCTCGGCGTCGAGGGCGTCGAGTTCACGTACGACGCGCATGCCGCGTCCGCCGCCGCCCGCGGCCGCCTTGACGAGCACCGGGAGATCAACGGCGGTGACCGTCTCCAGCGGTTCGAGCCCCATCAGTTTCTTGGCGCGCGTCTTGGAGGCCATCGCCTCGATGGCCTCGGGCGGCGGCCCGATCCAGACGAGGCCCGCGTCGAGGACGGACCGCGCGAAGTCGGCGTTCTCGGAGAGGAAGCCGTACCCGGGGTGCACGGCGTCCACGCCGGCGCTCAGGGCCGCCTTCACGATCAGATCGCCGCGCAGATACGTGTCCGAGGGCGCCGCCCCCGGCAGCCGTACCGCCTCGTCGGCCACACGCGTGTGGAGGGCGTTCTCGTCGGCGTCCGAGTACACGGCGACCGTCCGGATCCCCGCCTCACGGCACGTGCGGAAGACCCGGCAGGCGATCTCGCCCCGGTTGGCCACGAGGACGGAGCCGATCACTCGGCCGATCGCTGGGCTGGTCGTTGGGCTGGTCACTGGGGAGACCTCACATCCGGAAGACGCCGAAGCCACCGCGCGCACCCTCATAGGGGGCCGTGTGGATCGCGGACAGGCACAGGCCGAGGACGGTGCGGGTGTCGCGGGGGTCGATGACCCCGTCGTCGTACAGCCGCCCGGACAGGAACATCGGCAGGGACTCCGACTCGATCTGCTGCTCCACCATGGCGCGCAGGGCCGCGTCGGCGTCCTCGTCGTAGGGCTGTCCCTTGGCCGCGGCCGACTGCCGGGCGACGATCGAGAGGACGCCCGCGAGCTGCTGGGGGCCCATGACGGCGGACTTGGCGCTGGGCCAGGCGAACAGGAAGCGCGGGTCGTAGGCACGCCCGCACATGCCGTAGTGACCGGCTCCGTAGGAGGCCCCCATGAGGACGGACAGGTGGGGGACCTTCGAATTGGAGACGGCGTTGATCATCATCGCGCCGTGCTTGATGATCCCGCCCTGCTCGTACTCCTTGCCGACCATGTAGCCGGTGGTGTTGTGCAGGAAGAGAAGGGGGATGTCGCGCTGGTTGGCGAGCTGGATGAACTGGGCGGCCTTCTGGGACTCGGCGCTGAACAGCACTCCCTGGGCGTTGGCCAGGATACCGACGGGATAGCCGTGGAGGGTTGCCCAGCCGGTCGTGAGGCTCGTCCCGTAGAGGGGCTTGAACTCGTCGAAGTCGGAGCCGTCGACAACGCGGGCGATGACCTCGCGCGGGTCGAAGGGGTGTCGGAGGTCGCCGGGAACGATCCCCAGGAGCTCGTCCTCGTCGTACTTGGGGGGCGCGGCCGGACCGGGATCGCCGAACGCCTTGCGGTGGTTGAGCCGGGCGACCACGCGCCTGGCCTGACGGAGGGCGTCCTGTTCGTCTACGGCGAAGTAGTCCGCGAGACCCGACACGCGCGCGTGCATCTCGGCGCCGCCCAGGGACTCGTCGTCGCTCTCCTCGCCGGTCGCCATCTTCACCAGCGGCGGCCCGCCCAGGAAGACCTTCGCCCGCTCCTTGACCATGATCACGTGGTCGGACATGCCGGGGATGTACGCGCCTCCGGCGGTGGAGTTCCCGAAGACGACGGCGACGGTCGGGATCCCCGCCGCCGACAACCTGGTGAGGTCGCGGAAAATCGCTCCCCCGGGGATGAAGATCTCCTTCTGCGACGGCAGATCGGCGCCGCCCGACTCCACCAGGCTGATGCAGGGCAGCCGGTTGGCGAGGGCGATGTCGTTGGCCCGCAGGGCCTTCTTCAGGCTCCAGGGGTTGCTGGCGCCGCCCCGCACGGTCGGGTCGTTCGCGGTGATCAGGCACTCCACGCCCTCGACGACCCCGATCCCGGTCACCAGCGACGCGCCGACCGCGTACTCGCCCCCCCAGGCCGCGAGCGGCGACAGCTCCAGGAACGGTGTGTCGGGGTCGAGCAGCAGCTCGATGCGTTCACGGGCGAGCAGCTTGCCGCGCTTGCGGTGCCGGGCCACGTACTTCTCGCCGCCGCCCGCGAGCGCCTTGGCGTGCTCGGCGTCCAGCTCGGCGAGCTTGGCGAGCATCGTCTCGCGGTGGGCGGTGTAGTCGGGGGCGGCGGTGTCCAGGGCGGACGCCAGGACCGTCACAGCAGGGCCTCCGGGATGTCGAGGTGGCGGGAGCGGAGCCATTCGCCCAGGGCCTTGGCCTGGGGGTCGAAGCGGTGCTGGGAGGCGACGCCTTCGCCGAGGATTCCTTCGACGACGAAGTTGAGGGCGCGGAGGTTCGGCAGAGTGTGACGGACAACTTTCAGATGACAGCTTTCAGTTATCAGATTCTGAAATCTGTCAGCTGTCAGCTGATGAACCAACCAGCGCCACGCGTCATCCGATCGCACCCACACCCCGACATTCGCGTTCCCGCCCTTGTCCCCGCTGCGCGCACCCGCGACCACGCCAAGAGGAGCGCGTCTCGTCGGCCCCGGAGGGAGCGGTTCGGGCAGGGCGGGCGCGGGCGCGGGTTCGAGTACGAGGGTGTCGATGGCCGGAGCGACCTGCACCCGGCGCCCGTCATGGAGGACCGCCACGTGCTCCACGGAGTCTTGGGGGACGTACACGTCCTCGAAGACCCCGTACGGGGAGCCCTTTCCCGGCGGCGCGATCACATGGAAGCCGGGGTAGCTCGCCAGCGCGAGTTCGATGGCGGCGCCGCTGAGGGTGCGGCCCACCGCGTCCTGGTCCCGGTCGCGTACGACGAGGCGCAGGAGGGCGCTCGCGGTCTCCTCCGTGGGGGCGTCGGGGTGGTCGGTGCGGGCGAGGTCCCAGCGGACCTCGGAGGGGCGGGACTTCGCGGCATCCAGCGCGGCTTCCATCTGGTCCCGGACGAGGGCGGCCTTCGCCTCGATGCCGAGGCCGGTGAGGACGAAGACGACTTCGTTGCGGTAGCCGCCGAGGCGGTTGAGGCCGACCTTGAGGGTGGGGGGCGGGGCCTCGCCGCGTACACCGGAGATGCGGACGCGGTCGGGGGCCTCCTGGGTGAGGCGGACCGAGTCGAGGCGGGCGGTGCCGTCGGGGCCCGCGTACCGGGCGCCGGAGGTCTCGTACAGGAGTTGCGCGGTGACCGTGCCGATGTCCACGAGGCCGCCGGTGCCGTCGTGTTTGGTGATGACGCTGGTGCCGTCCTCGTGGAGTTCGGCGAGCGGGAAGCCGGGGTGGCGAAGTCGCGCCGGGTCGTGGTCGGTGAAGAAGGCGTAGTTGCCGCCGGTGGCCTGGGTGCCGCATTCCAGGACGTGACCGGCGACGACGGCGCCGGCGAGGCGGTCGTACGCGTCCGGCGCCCAGCCGAAGTGGGCGACGGCGGGCCCGGTGACCAGCGCCGCGTCCGTGACCCGCCCGGTCACCACGATGTCCGCTCCCTCGCGCAGACAGGCGGCGATCCCGGCACCGCCGAGGTAGGCGTGCGCGGCGAGGCTCCTGGGGTGGCCGGCGGTCAGGTCGTCGCCCTCGACGTGGGCGACGCGCGCCGGTATGCCGAGACGGTCCGACAACTGCCGTACGGCGTCGGCGAGTCCGGCGGGGTTGAGGCCGCCCGCGTTCGCCACGATCCGCACGCCCCGCTCGAGTGCGAGGCCGAGACATTCCTCCAACTGGCTCAGGAAGGTGCGGGCGTAGCCGCCGGAGGGGTTCTTGAGGCGGTCGCGGCCGAGGATGAGCATGGTCAGTTCGGCGAGATAGTCGCCGGTGAGAACGTCCAGGGGCCCGCCGGTGAGCATCTCGCGCATCGCGTCGAAGCGGTCGCCGTAGAAGCCGGAGGCGTTGCCTATGCGGAGGGGCGCGACGGTCACTTGGCGTCTCCCTTGGACTCGCGCCCCTGTCCCGGCGGCCCCGCGAAGGCCTGCGCGATGTCCAGCCAGCGGTCGGCGTCGGGGCCGTCCGCCCGTACGGCGAGGTCGTCGCGGTGGGCCCGTTGGGTGACCAGGAGACAGAAGTCCAGGGCGGGGCCGGTGACTCGCTGGGGGGCCTCTTCGGGCCCGTAGGTCCACAACTCGCCTTGGGGGCCACGCAGTTCGACGCGGAACTCGCCGGCGGGCGGGGTGAGCCCCCGTACGTGGAAGGCGAAGTCCCGGGCCCGTACGCCGATGCGGGCGACGTGGCGGAGGCGGTCGGTGGGGGTGCGCGTCACGCCCAGCGCGTCCGCGACGTCCTGGCCGTGGGCCCAGGTCTCCATCAGACGGCCGGTGGCCATGGAGGCGACCGACATGGGCGGGCCGTACCAGGGGAAACGGGTGCCAGCGGGGGCCGCGCGGAGGGCCTCTTCCAGCGCCGTTCGCCCCGCCCGCCAGTCGTCGAGCAGCGTGGCGGGCGGCAGCCCGGCCCCCTCCTCCGCGCCCTCGTCCACGAATCCGCCGGGCGAGGCCATCGCCTTCTCGACCTCCTTGGCGAAGGCCTCGGCGTCCGTCACGGCGAGCAGGGCGGAACGGTCCGTCCAGGCCAGGTGGGCGATCTGGTGAGCGACGGTCCAGCCGGCGGCGGGAGTGGCGAGCGCCCAGCGTTCTTCCGCCAAGTCCCTTACCAACAGGTCGAGTTCTTCGCTCTCCCGGTGCAGATCGTCGATCACTGACGACGGGTCGGACACGATGGAGCTCCCCTCGGGGCACGACGGTGTGCGGGGTCTTTCCGAGTGCGTTCTGGAGCATGACAGTGGGTGTGGAAACAAGCAAGCATGCTTGCATTATTGATTCTCATACCTGAGAGCATCCGCGTGACCACTCTCGGCTACCGCATGCATGTCGTTCCCACCGCGAGGTGACCGCCCCATGGTCCATATCCGCGCTCTCGATCCCAGCGCCTCGCCGTTGGACTACTTCGGCGCGGAGTTGCGCCGCAAGAGGGAGGAAGCGGGGCTCAGGCAGGGCGAGTTGGGTGCGTGCATTTTTTGCACGGGGTCTCTGGTCGGGCAGATCGAGACGGCGAAGAAGGTTCCCACCAGGGATTTCAGCGAGCGGGTGGATGCGGCGCTGGGGACGGACGGGTTCTTTTCGCGGTTGGCCGGGCTGGTGTCGCGGAGTCAGTTGCCGCATTGGTTCCAGCCGTATGCGGAGATGGAGGCGAAGGCGGCGTACGTCTCCACGTATCAGAGGCAGCTGGTGTACGGGCTGATCGCCCGCGTGATGGAGGAGCGTTATGGCAACGAACCGGGACCTGACCAGCGCGACGTGACGTAAGTCGTCGTACAGCGGCTACACCGGGGGCGAGTGCGTCGAGTGCGCCCCCCTCGGCACCGCCGCCTGGCGTAAGTCGTCCTGCAGCGGTGACACCGGCGGTGATTGTGTCGAGGTCGCCGACCTCACCCCCCACATAGCCGTCCGCGACTCCAAGAACCCGAGCCACGGCACCCTGACCCTCACGCCGGAGGCCTTCGTCACGTTCGTGGCGGCGGCCGGAGGCGCGTTCGTCTAGGTCGCCAGTGGGTCCGGCCCGCGTTCCGGCGGATACGGAATGCGGGCCTGGCGCTCAACAGGCGCTGCTGACCTCACAGGATGGGATCAATGGTGATCTGCCAGACGGAGACAAGTTCCGCTCGTGGCGTGATCATGTAAACGAAGAAGCCTCCGTCCACGAACGCATGCTTGGCGCCCTCATCCGCTCCCTGACAGGCGGCCCCATGGAGATGGACGGCTTCGGCAGCTCTCACAAGCTCGTCCGCCTTCTTCTCCACCTCGGCGATGAACGCGGGTGGAGCACCGGTCGCCACCGTCTCCTCGTCCGGGACGTATTCCCACTGCCAGGTCACGCGTCGCGCACCGCTTTGGCTGCGTCACGGTAGATGCCGCTGGCCATGGTCAGATGCTCTTGAGCTTCGTCCAGCGCGGTCGCCAGATGGGCAAGGTATTCGGCGCGGTGGTACGCCTTCGCCGCCTCCGGGTGTCGCTCGATCTCGATGAGCGCGGCCCAGTGGTCAAGGTACGCGTGGACGGGCTTGATGGAACCGTGTTCCACGGCCTCGGCCAGGGCCTGGTCTTTGGCCTGGTCATAGGCGGCCAGGAGCTGGGGAGCAACGACAGCGCAGGCAGCGCGGAGGGCTCCCGGAGTGCGCTCCGGGCGGGGGATCAGCGGCCTGTCACCTGCCGCTTCGGCGTGCTGCACGCTCGCGCTGTCCTTCCCTTCGTCGCGTCGATGCCGCTGGCGGACTGACCCTCTCCCCTCTCTCTCACATCCGACGGAGGCGTGAGGTGCTGGAGGCCCGGGGCATGAATCCGACTCTAGCGTTCACCACAATCCCTCGCGGAACGGTTTGCGCTTTCCGCTCACTCGTTTCCGATATGCCCAGGCATCAGCTCAAGACGTCCGCTCGACGCCCAGCCCCTTCGCCCTGCCCCGCCCCACCTGCGTCCGTACCGCCCCCATGCTCGCGGCGATGACCAGGGCGATCGCGAGGGCCTCGGTGGTGGAGAGGGCCTGGTCCAGGACGAGGAAGCCGGCGGTCGCGGCGACGGCGGGCTCCAGGCTCATCAGGATGGCGAAGGTGGCGGCGGGCAGGCGGCGCAACGCGAGCAGTTCGAGCGTGTACGGCAGCACGGAGGACATCACGGCGACCGCGCCGCCCAGGGCCACGGTCGTCGGGTTGATCAGCCGGGTCCCGGACTCGGCGATCCCCAGCGGCAGGAACGCCGCCGCCGCGACCACCATGGCGAGCGCGAGCCCGTCCGCCTGGGGAAAGCGCCGGCCCGTACGCGCGCTGAAGACGATGTACGCCGCCCACATCGCGCCCGCGGACAGGGCGAAGGCGACGCCGACCGGGTCGAGGGAGCCGAAGCCTCCGCCGCCGAGCAGGAAGACGCCGCCGAGGGCGAGGCCCGCCCAGAGGAGGTTCAGGGCGCGGCGGGAGGTGATGACCGAGAGGACGAGCGGGCCGCAGACCTCGAGGGTGACGGCGGGGCCCAGCGGGATACGGGCGACCGACTGGTAGAAGAGGCCGTTCATCGCGGCCATGGTGAGACCGAAGATCACGACCGTGCCCCAGTCCGCCCGCGAGTGCCCGCGCACCTTGGGCCGGCAGACGGCCATCAGCACGATCGCGGCCACCAGGAGGCGCAGGGTGACGACCCCGAGCGCGCCCGCGCGTGGCATGAGGGCGACCGCCAGCGCGCCGCCGAACTGCACCGAGACGCCTCCGGCCAGGACCAGCCCCACGGGGCCGAGGGCACCCCACCGGTTCGGGGCGCCCTCGCCCGGGGCGGGCGCGGGCGCCATCGCCGGGGCGGCCGGGGCTGCGCTGAGGGTATCCAACGACTCCTGCTTTTCTGTGTGTCACTGCGTGTGGGTGCGTATGGGTGAGCGTGTCCCGCTCTGCTTGGTTGCGACCAATGGACTGTCCTGATGTTCGAGGTGGGAACGGGTGACCTTTCTCGGTGCGGCTCGTTGACCTGTGCAACAAGCGGATCAAAGGGCGGTCGGGGGTGAGTGTGGTGCGCGGGAGCGGGGAGCGGTCGGTTTCGGGACTGCGGGTACCGGCTGGGCCGTTTGTCGCCGCGGGCCCGTCGGGTGTGGCGGTGCGTGACCGGCTGAGACACCTCACAGCCGAGGACGAGAGGGTGCTGCGGCTGGTTGGCGCGCACCTTGGCGTGCTCGCCTCGCGGGATCTCAAGGCGCGGTGCGCGGACGGCCTGGAGCATTCCGCGGACACGTGGGCCGCTCGGAAGCGGGAGTTGACGCCGTTGTCTTCGTCCCGGTGGGCCGGGTCGGTCACCAAGGCCAGCCACGATCAGTGGGCGCTGTCGCGGCGTTGCCGCGTGGCGCACATTCACAGCCTGGAGGCCGGGATCAGGGCGATCCGGCATCGCCTGTCGCTGCCCGTGGGCGAGAGGGGATCCCGGCATGCTGCGGGCGGCTACCGGTCCGCGAGGGAGTGGCACGCGAAGTCGCGTCGGCTCGCAGTGTTGGAGGACCGGCACACGGCGGCCGTTGAGGACTGGCAGGCCGGACGGGTTCACGCGGTGCGAGGCGGCAAACGGTTGGCGAGTGCCCGGCACCACCTGGCCGAGGCCGGGCTCACCGAGGCACAGTGGCGGCAGCGGTGGGAGGCGGAGCGCTGGTTCCTCGCCGCTGACGGGGAATCCGGGAAGCGGTACGGGAACGAGACCATCCGCGTCACGCCGGACGGTGAGATCAGTATCAAGCTGCCTGCCCCGCTGGCGGAACTCGCCAACTCCGGGCACCGTCGGTACGTCCTCGCTTCCCGAGTCACCTTCCCGCACCGGGGTCCGGAGTGGGCCGACCGCGTGGAGGCCAACCGGGCCGTCGCCTACCGTATCCACCTGGATGTCGCGCGGGGCCGCTGGTACCTGACCGCCTGCTGGCAGTACGCGGCCGCCCCTGCGATCCCGCTGGAGGCGGCCCTGGCGCACGGTGTGATCGGGGTGGACACCAACGCCGACCACCTCGCCGCGTGGCGCCTCGACCACCACGGCAATCCCGTTGGCAGTCCACGCCGCTTCTTCTACGACCTGACCGGCAACGCGGATCACCGCGACGCCCAGGTCCGCCACGCCCTGTCTCGCCTGCTGAACTGGGCCAGGACGTGCGGTGTGAAGGCCATCGCCGTTGAGGATCTGGACTTCACCGCCGAGAAGACAAGGGAGAAGCACGGCCGCAAGAAGCGGTTTAGGCAGCTGATCTCCGGCATGCCCACCGGCAAGCTCCGTGCCCGCCTCACCTCGATGGCCGACGCGACCGGCATCGCGGTCATCGCCGTCGATCCCGCTTACACCTCCGCATGGGGCGCCCAACACTGGCGGCGCCCCACGACCAGTAGCACCCGCAAGACCAGCCGACACGATGCGGCGAGCATCGCGATCGGCAGGCGCGCCCAGGGACACCCGATCCGGCGACGGACGGCACCGCCCCACGACGACCAGAGCGATCGTCGTGGGCATCGGACCGGCCAGGCCCGACCGGGCGTCCTCGGGCGTGAGGGAACCCGTCCCCGTGTTCCCGGACCGCGCACACGATGCGCCGGGCCCGGACACGGCGCGTATGCGGGGGACCAGCGTGTCCAACACCGTTCGGGACACGCGGCTGAGCATGAGATCTGGCAACAGGACTCACTCCCGCTCAGTCTCTAGAAACGGTGTTCACGGGGCCTTCCAGGGGCTCGACTCAGAAGTCGTGCATCAAGGTGCACTTCTCAGTCCACAGTAATGGACCAAGTCAGGCGCGTGAACCCCTTATGCGCCTGTCCAGGGTGTCCCGTCGCGGAAGAGGGGCCGACCGTCGGGCAGATAGCCGTCAAGGGGGTCCCGCAGTGGATCGGGATCGGGGAGAGGGGCGGGGAGGGGGTCGGGAAACGCGCCGGGGTACCAGGCTCCCTCGGCCCCGTACCGCCCGGCGGCTCCGTGGTACGCGTACTGCGGAGCCGCTTCCGCCACGAAGCCCCCCGCGTAATCCACCGGCACCCCCGCAGGCACCCCGGTCGGCGCCCCCACCGGCATCCCCGTCGGCATGCCCACCGGCATGCCCACCGGCATGCCCACCGGCATCCCCACCGGCATACCCACCGGCACCGCGCCGCCCACCGGAACCTCCGCCTCCGTGAACAGCGGCAGCCGCAGCTCACCGGTGTCCATCAGCGCGTTGTTCTGCGATCCGTGCAGACGGGCGTACGCGCCGCCGCGGGCCAGGAGTTCGTCGTGGCGGCCGGTTTCGACCACACGGCCGCGGTCGACGACGAGGATGCGGTCGGCGTCGGGCGCCAGGTTGAGGTCGTGGGTGATCATGATCGTCGTACGGCCCTGCATCAGACGCCGCAGCGGCTTGATCACGCGGCGCGCTGCCATCGCGTCCAGGCCGGTCGTCGGTTCGTCGAGGACGAGGACCGGGGCGTCGCGCAGGATGGCGCGGGCGATGGCGAGCCGTTGGAGCTGGCCGCCGGAGAGGCGGGCCGAGTTGGGGTCGATCTTGGTGTCGTATCCGTCGGGCAGCTTCATGATGAAGTCGTGCGCGTCGGCAGCGCGCGCGGCCTCCACGAGCGCCTCGTCGCTCGCGCCGGGGCGCCCGCAGCCGATATTGGCGCGGACGGTGTCGTGCAGGACGAGGGTCTCCTGCGGCAGCAGCGTGACGTACTCGCGCAGCCGGGCCAGCGGGAAGTCGCCCACCGGGACGCCGTCGAGGAGGACTGAGCCGGCGTCCGGGTCGTAGAAGCGCAGGAGGAGCTTGGACACGGTGGACTTGCCCGCGCCGCTCGGGCCGGTGACGATCACCAGCTCGCCGGGGCTGACCGTGAAGGACAGACCGCGCAGGGCGTCGCTCTCCGCGCCGGGGTAGCGGAAGGTGGCGTCGCGGACCTCCACGGCGCCGTCGGGGCGGCCGAGCCGGCTCTCCGCCGAGCTCGTCGGGTCGGCGACCGCGGGCCGCACATCGAGAATCTCGATCAGCCGTTCGGCACCGGCGGTGGCGGCGGCGATGGTCAGACCGAGCTGGGCCAGGCCGCGCACGGGCGGGTAGAGGTAGCCGAGGAACGCGGCGAAGGCGAGCAGCTGGCCGAGGGTCATCCGGCCGCCGGAGATCTCCCACACGCCGAGGCCGATGACCGCGAGCACGCAGATCGTCTCGATGACCTGGACGAGCTGCTCGTACAGCTCGTTGAGGCGCCCGGAGCGCACGGAGGCCCTGAACCAGGCGTTCGCCTCCTGGTTCAGCCGCCGCCGCTCGGCGTCGCGGCGGCCGTACGCCTGGGTGAGGACGATGTTGCCGAGGGACTCCTCGACGACGGAGGTGATCGCGCCGTCGGCGACCCGGCCGTCGCGCGAGACGGACTTGATGGAGCCGGAGAAGCGGCGGGCGGCCAGCCAGAACACGGGTGCGAGCACGAAGGTCGCCGCGGCCAGGTCCCAGCGCAGCCAGAAGGCGGCCGCCGCGTAGAACAGCGCGCTGAACGCCGCCGACGCCGCGCCCACGAGCCCGGACACGACCATCGTCTCGATCGACTCGACGTCGCTGGTCAGCCGGGACAACAGATCGCCCTGGCGGTGGCGTTGGAAGAAGTGCGGAGGCAACTGCTGTACGTGGTCGAAGACGTGCTCGCGCAGCCGCATCACGAAGCGCTCGGTGACCCAGGTGGCGAGGGAGTTGCCCGCGTAGGCGACGGCGGCGCCGAGCACGGCGACGGCCAGCCATTCGACGGCCGGGGCCCAGAACGCGGCCAGTGAGCCCTGTTGCAGGGCGTGGTCGGTCAGATCGCCGAAGAGGAGGATCGCGGCGGTCTCGGCGAGTGCGGCGAGCACCGTGCACAGCCAGATGGCCAGCAGCCAGCTCCGCAGCCCCTTGGTCAGCGGCCAGAAGCGCCGGAAGGCGGTACGGGCGGGAATGGTCGGCGTGTCGTGGTCGAGTTCGTCCTCGTCCTCGTCCTCGTATTCGTCGTCCGCGTCCGCGTATTCCTCGTACTCCTGATTCTGCCTTTGCCGGGTCATGGCCCTCCTCGATCAAATTGCAGGCCGTGCCGTGGAATTTCCGTTCGCCGCCGGAATCGTTTATGGCAGCCCCACCAAAAGAGAGAGGCCGACGGCGCACCGTCGGCCTCTCCGCTACCGCCCGATCAGCGTTCGTCGTTGGGGAACGGCTTGGGGAGCGGCTTGTGCGCCTTCTTGCGCGGCTTCGGCGCCGGCGGAGGCGGGAGCTGCTTCGACTTGGGCTTGGGGGGCAGGGGGGCAAGCTTCTTGAAGCTCATGCCAACTCCTTGAGGTTTCTGGCTACGCAATAGCGAGCGCAATAGTGCGATGGTGCGAGAATTCTCTATGGAAACGGGCGGGAATTCTTGGTCGTCACCTCGGTTTTCCCTGCTGCCCGACATGAAGGAACCTACACGCCCCGCACCCCAAGGCACAGCAAAATGCAGCACATGACGACTGTGAATCCCCTTATGAAACCTGAGAGTTGCCCAAAAAACCTGGGTATTGCTTATCCACGCCGTCAGTCCGTCCCTTGGTCGCCCTCCAGGTCCGCCCCTCGGTCCGCCCCTCGGTCCAGCGCCTCGGCCAGCGCCTCCGCCAGATGGCGCCCCTTGCGCCCCGCCAGCTGTTCCAGCTGTGTGCGGCAGGAGAAACCGTCCGCGAGAAGCAGGGTGTCGGGCGTGGCGGCCCGCACGGCCGGGAGCAGCTGTTCCTCCGCGCAGGTCTTCGACACCTCGTAATGGCCCTTCTCGAAGCCGAAGTTGCCCGCGAGTCCGCAGCAGCCGCCCGCGAGGGAGCCGCTGAGGCCCGCCGCCTCGCGCAGCCGGCGGTCGGCGGCGTCGCCGAGGACGGCGTGCTGGTGGCAGTGGGTCTGGCCGGTCACCGGACGGTCCAGGTCCGGGGGTGACCAGTCCGGGGCGAGACGCTCCAGGGCCTCGGCGAACGTCAGCACCGCCGAGGCGAGGCGCGCCGCGCGCGGGTCGTCGTGGAGGAGCTCCGGGAGGTCCGTGCGCAGGGCGGCGGCGCAGCTCGGTTCCAGGACGACGACGGCGGGTGGCCGCGGGTGGACGTCCGGGTCCAGGAACACGCCCATCAGGTCGAGCGTGCGGCGCATCACCGCGCGGGCCCGGTCGAGTTGGCCCGTGGAGACGTACGTCAGTCCGCAGCAGACGTGGCCCCGCGCGCCCACCGACCAGGGGAGGTGCGAGAGCGACACGCTCTCCCCGGCCCGCGGCGTCCGCCTGCGCATCGCCACGGTCGGCGGGAGCATCACGTCCACCCCGGCCGCCTCCAGCACCCGTACGGCCGCCTGCCCCACGGAGGGCGACAGGTGCTCGGTGAAGGTGTCCGGCCAGAGGAACGCCACCTCCCTCGGGGACCTGTCGAGTTCCGCCTCGGGGCCGTACACCCCCTCGCGCATCATCCGCCGCACCCGCTCCTTGAACCGCCGCCCCCACCACCGGCTGAACGTCTCCGGCGCCAGGCGCGGGATCTCACGCTCGGGTGCGATCCCGCCGAGCCGTTTGGCGAGCGCCGCGAACGGCCCTACGGACGCGAGGGAGTTGAGCAGCGGGGCCGTTCTCGTGCGGTCGGCCAGGCGCAGCCACACCGGCAGCCGGCCCATCGTGTAGTGCGCGGCGGGGCGCCTCCTGCCTTCGTAGTGGTGGTGCAGGAACTCCGCCTTGTACGTGGCCATGTCGACGCCCACCGGGCAGTCGGACCGGCAGCCCTTGCAGGACAGGCACAGGTCGAGCGCGTCCCGGACCTCGGTCGAGCGCCAGCCGTCGGTGACCACCTCGCCGGCGAGCATCTCGTGCAACAGCCGGGCCCGTCCCCGCGTGGAGTGCTCCTCCTCGCCCGTCGCCCGGAACGACGGGCACATGACGCCCGCGTCGGCGGCCGTCGTACGGCACTTGGCGACCCCCACGCATCTGCGCACCGCGGCCGAGAAGTCCCCGCCGTCCGCCGGATATCCGAACACCACGTCCACCGGCTCGCGCGGCAGCACCGCGAACCGCAGGTTCTCGTCCAGCCGGTGCGGGCGCACCAGCATGCCGGGGTTGAGCAGGTCGTCCGGGTCCCAGAGGTCCTTGGCCCGCTCGAAGAGGCCGACCAGCTCCGTGCCGTACATCCTGGGCAGCAGTTCGGCCCGTGCCTGCCCGTCCCCGTGCTCGCCCGAGAGGGAGCCCCCGTGGGAGACCACCAGTTCGGCCAGTTCCCCGGAGAAGCGGCGGAAGCGGCCGATGCCCGCACTGGTCAGCAGGTCGAAGTCGATGCGGACGTGGATGCAGCCGTCGCCGAAGTGCCCGTACGGGGTGCCGCGCAGGCCGTAGGCGCTCAGCAGGTGCCGGAAGTCGCGCAGATACGCGCCGAGCCGGGCCGGCGGCACCGCGCAGTCCTCCCAGCCCGGCCCGCGAGGCCTGGGGCGCGCTGCGCGACCGGCTGCCCGTCCAGCTCGGTGACGTCAGTCAGCAGGTCTCGTCGGTGTTCGCCGCCATAGACGAAG
>NZ_JBEYFS010000125.1:0-34813 GCF_040634475.1 Streptomyces sp. NPDC007095 | reverse complement strand
AGCGCTGGCAGGGTGGCCACCCGGAGAACGAGCCGCGGCCGGAACTGTTCTACGGGCCGGGCGCCGAGGGCTACACCGACTACCCCTTCCTCGAAGCGGCTTGAGGCCCACGGTCACGCCTGTCCATGCGGCAGCCCCACTCACACATGGACAGGCGCCCCGACCAGCGACACTGTGCCCGCCCCTTTGCGCCCGCGGTCACACCGGCGATCACGCCCCGCTGCGGGCACGGCAGGTCTGCGAGGCGATGGACATGGAGATCGCGCCCAACAACATCAACAACACCCGCCTGAAACTCAAGCGGCTGACCGAGCGCGGCATCCTGGTCGAGACCGAGCAGGGATTGTTCGCCCAGCCGCGGCCATAGCCACACGGCGGCCCTCCGAGCAGCCTGCCTACCCCAGCCGACAGGGCACTACAGACATCAAGTCACGTACCGCCCTCTCAGAGACACTCCAACCAGCGATAGCACCACAGCTGTTGCACTAGCTAGAGTTCGAACACGAGTGGCTGAGCTGCACAAACCCGAGGTGCACACCACTACGACGGCCTCACTCCCCCAGAGAAGTCAGGTATCTCGTACGAGCCCACGTGATCGAACATGCGCAGATCGGCGACCACAACATTCAGCTACCTCGCGGCTCCCAGAGCCACCGAACAGGCCCTGCTCGCCGGGCGCGGTCAGCCGTTGACGATCGTCCTCTCGACGTGGGGAAACCCCTTGTCCCACCAGTGTCCGTAGCGCCGGTAGACGGCTGGATCGCGGTCGGCGAGCAGGACTCTCAGCTTTTCCGCCTCCTCGGTCAGACCTTGCCACGCAACCTTGCCGAGCCTGCGGAAGGCGGTCAGTTCCAGTCCGCCGTCAGCTGCACGCCACACTCCGACGACCTGCCCGTCGACGAGCAGGCAGGGCAGCACGTCGCCGTTACGCCGGACCACCAGGGGTCGGTACTCCGGAGGCATGACTCGGCCGGGGACGGCGTGAGCCAGCAGCGTGCTGTCCCACATCGGCAGCAACCTCGGCGGCGCCGGGGTGTCATCGGCGGGCACGGTAGCGTCGGCCAAGTCGAACAGGGCGGCGCGGCCGGGTCCTTGCACCCGTACCACCTGGTCGCCGAGCTCTTGCAGAGCTTTGGTTATCGCGGTGCGTGTCAGCAGGGTGAACCGGGCGAAGTCCTGCGCCGAGGCGGGCCCGAACGCCCGCAGGTAGGCGAGCAGCAGGCGCTGGACCCCAGCGTCGGCTTCCTGTGGCGCGGCCGCAGGGGCCGCAGGGGAGGCACGGTAGGTGTTCGGCTGCGTGAACGACCACGGGCCGCCGGTCGGTGCATGATGCACTGGCGCGAACGTGCGTAGCGCCCACCACACGCGGTGTGCGTGCTCGCCGTACCTCCCTGTGACCTCGTCCTCCACCTGGGCGCCGGTGCGGGGCCGCTTCAGGAAACCGGCGAGCTCTGGGAGCAGCGCGTCGGCGTCGGTTGCGGTCAGCCCTGTTGCGGTGAAACGGCGGTCGTACAGCCGTGACGCCCGCAGAGTGCTCAGCATGGCAGCGCGGTAGGGCTCGTAGTCCTCGGCATGGACGACGTGCAGCGTGATCCGCATGAGGGTTGCCTTCACGATCCGACCGTGCGCGAACGCTACGTCGAGATCCTCGGGCGCGAAGTCCTGCACACGGTTCCAGAGCGCCAGGTACGGCGACGCTGGTGCCTGCGCCTGCAGGGCACAGACCCGGCGAACCGCCTCCGCCACATCGAGACGCCGGCGTTCGAGCAAGAGCTGACGGTCCAACATGGCCAGGGCGAGCTGTCGCGCGGTGATACTCATGATCGGATCATGCCATTTTCGGCTCTGGCGCAAAGCAATCGCCGGTACGGGGCTATCAGTTCAAGGCACCTGCTTGTCGGTCTGAGCGTTCGCCGCCTTGAGGGCGAGTTGGTCAGGCAGCGACGGACCCTGGCGCTCGATGATCTGTCCGCGTTCGAAGCGGGCGTCGGCAGCCGAAGGGAGCGATACCTGGTTGTGCAGGAGCCGGAATAGCGCCAGGTTGGAACACTGCCTCGTCACCAGGACGGCACACCCGCCATCGCGCGCCCGACAGCGGCAGCTCTGACCGCCGTCGCCTGGGGAATCGCATCGGTCATCGCCCTCGACGGCATCGGATCCGGCCCCCGTGTCACCACCATCAACCTCATCGGCGACGTTCTCACCGCCCTCCAGAAACACCACGCCACCGACACACCGGCAGACGACCAGAGCGACCAGAGCGACCAGAGCGACCAGAGCGACCAGAACGCAAGCGAGGCTGCGCAGCCGCCGACTGCCACCAAGTGAAGTGAGAGGGTAGTGACGCATCGCCAGCGACCTGCGTCGCTCTTCCCTGTCCAGGCTGACCGGGTGGTGTCACTCCCAGACGCAGTTCGTCTCTCGATGCTCCGCGTGGTGCCGCATCCACAGCACGACGTCACAGGCCCGTAGAGCGCTGACGGTCTCGGGCACGCCGGCCAACTCGCGCAGCGCCAGCAGCTTGCGGTGGAGGGCGTAGTGGTCGGCGCGCAACGCAGCATGCAAGGTGAGCCAGAAGGACTGGGGCCGACCGAAGATGCAACGAACAACCTGGTCATAGACGGGCAGAAGGCGTGGGCGCTTGCGGGCAAGGATTTTGCCGGCCGTGACCCAGCCGATTCCGGTCTGGTCGTCGAGAAGGTGCCAGGCCCTGTCCGCCGGTGATCCAGGGGCCAGAACGGCAGCGTCGGCCTCGGCCATGTCAACGTCGGAGGGGATGCTGCTCAGCAGCTTGGACAGCTGTGCCCCCAGATCGCCTTCGAGAAGGTCCAGGGATGCCTGCGCGGGAATCTTGACCGACAAGGTCTGCACCGCGATGAGGTCGTCGGCGGTCACTGCGTTGGCGACTGCCGGGCGGTCTCCCCCGCCGGCCAGGTGCTCGAACCGGCTTCCCGTGAAAGGCACAGCCCCTGGCTGCAGATCGATGCCGAAGTAGCGTCGGAGATCCGAGGATGCCCGATCAGAGGTGATGAGGCTGTTCAGTCGGCGGGTGAACGGCTGCAGGTCAGGTGTGGACACGGGGCTGCTCCGAGAGGCGGTTGTCGAGCGCGGGGCGTGCTGGGCAGCGATCCCGCGGTTTCGGTTCCATCGCTCTGGGCATTCGACAGCCTTTGTGAGCAAAGGGAAAGAAGGCCGTGGCTGGCCCCTCCGCGGGACTGGCTCACTCACTGGGCGGGTGATGCCGGTTCAAGGCCCCATCCAGGCGGCGAAGGCCTCAACGAGGCCGGCGTAGAACCGCTCTCCGGGCACGGATGCCGGGTTCTTGCTCGCGTCGTAGAAGGCAACGTTGGTGAAGGTAGCCGAGGCGGAGGCGTTGAGGTTCTTGTAGAACGCGAGCTTCCCGCGGCCGAACCCGACGAACAGCCAGAACACCCCGAGCGAGGCAGTGTTCTGGAGCAGGGAGCGGACCTCGGCTTTGTCCCGGGGTTCGTCGCCGACCTGGGCAACGATGAGGGCAGAATCAGCAGCTCCTGACTCCTGGGCTGTCCGCCACATACAAGCTCGACGAGCTCGGCTGATACGCCGACGCACTCACGGCGGAGGCGATGGCGAACACCAGGCCGACGCCGACGGCTCTCGCTGACACGAGAGCCTTCCGTACCAAATTCTGTATCAATGCAATTCCCCTGGAAGGATCGCCACGAAATCCGCATCGAGAACTGCCGATTGACGGAGTGTGAGGCCGACAGCCCCGATTTCACGGATGCACATTCCGCTCAACGAGGCGTGAGCCGGACGGAGACAGTATTGCGACACGACGCCGCTATGTCACCGGCACGTTTCCGAAAGTATTTCGCGAACCGACCGTCACCGGGTGTTGACGTGGCGGCAGCCGAAGGTCGAGGTCAGCGACACGGCTCTGTCCGGCATGTGCCGGCGGGGGCCCGGCACACCGGCGCTCAGCGCCCCGCGCTCTGACCCCCGTCGACGTGCAGAATCTCTCCGGTGACGAACGAGGCGCTCTCGAGGTACAGGATCGCGTCGACCACGTCGTCGATCTCGCCCACCCGGCCGAGCGGCTGCAACGCGGCGAGAGCCTCGTACTCCGCGGCCGGGTGCAGCGGGGTGCGGACGGTGCCGAGCGCGACGGTGTTGACCCGGATGCCGCGGGAGGCGTACTCGATCGCCAGCGCCTTGGTGACCGCGTTCAGCCCGCCTTTGGTCAGCGACGCGAGCGCTGCGGGCACCCGCGAGTCCGCGTGGTCGACCAAGGTGGTCGAGATGTTCACCAGGTGGCCCCCACCGGCCCGGGAGAGCATGGCGGCGACGGCGCTGCGGGAGACCTCGAAGAAGCCGCGCAGGTTCACCCCGGCCACGGCGTCGTAGTCCTCGTGGGTGTATTCGGTGAACGGCTTGGCGATGAAGATTCCGGCGTTGTTGATCAGCGTGTCGATCCGGCCGAACCGCTCCAGAGCGGCGTCGACGATGCGAGCGCCGACGCCCGGCTCGGCCACATCGGCCCGCACGGCCAGTGCCTTGGGGTCGCTGAAATCGCCGATGGAGCGGGAGACCGCCACGACCCCGTAGCCGAGTTCGCGGTAGGCGGTGACAAGCGCGGCGCCGATGCCCTGCGAAGCGCCGGTGACAAGGGCGACCTTCTGCACGTTGTTCACGATGCGAGGAGTACCTTCTTCTGTCTCGGCGGCGAGTCCTGCCGCGTCCGGACCGACCGGTGCATCAGTGCATGCGGTTCGGCCGTTTGCGGCCGAGGGTGACAAGTCCCGCACCCGCGATGAATATCGCAGCGGTGGCGCCGGCGAGGCCGAGCGTGGGGAAGCCCGTTCTGGCCATGGACGGCGTGGCGGGGGCCTGGGCGCGGGCGGCGTCGAGGATGAGGTCGGTGATGGCGCCGGGGTGAGAGATCATCCCGACGTGCGAGGAGTCGATCTCGATGACGTGGGAAGCGGCTCGCCTGGCTTCGAAGCGCTCCACGTCGGGCGCTATGGCCTTGTCGCGGGTGGCGACGGCTGCCCAGGACGGGATGGTCCTCCACGCGGCGGAAGTCGCCTTGTCGCTGAAGGCCGAGGCGGCGATCGGACGTTGGGTCGCGGCCATCAGCGAGGTCGTCGTCCGGGGCAGGTCCGCGGCGAAGACCGCGTGGAACTTGTCAGGAGCGACATAGAGATCCGTGCCGGTGGTGCCGTCCGTGTTCCGGAAGGGCACCTTCTTGAGGGCGGGGTCGAGCGCGCTGCCGGGGAACCTGGCGGCCAGTCGGCCGAGGACTTCTCCCTTGTCGGGCATGAGGGCGGAGACGTAGACGAGCGCTTTGACGTTGGGGTTGCCCGTCGCTGCCTGGCTGATCACCGCGCCGCCGTAGGAATGGCCGACGAGGACGATGGGGCCGTGGATGCTCCGCAGGACGCCGGCGACGGAGGCGGAGTCGGTGGCCAGACCGCGCAGCGGATTGGCGGCGGCGACCACACGGTAGCCGTCCTTCTGCAGACGCTCGACGACCGCGTTCCAACTGGAGGCGTCGGCGAACGCGCCATGCACCAGCACCACTGTCGGTTTGCCGTCGGCAGAGCGGACGCCGCCGCTGAGGCCTGCGGGCCGGACGGCCGCGACGGCGGCCGGTGAGGCGGCGAAGACCGCCGCGCTCAGCAGCGCGGCGGCGGTTCCGCGTATTCGACGTCGTCGAGGCCGCGACGCAGGGAGGGACGACGTCATAGCTGCTCTCCTTCGGAGGACGGCGGGATGTACGCCAGCCTGCCCCGGCTGCGCCGAACGCGCGCTCACGGAAAAGCAGACGAGTGAATTGCCTGGCCCACTCGGGTGCCGTCGGCGACTCGGCACCGTACGGGGCAGGCGCTGATCGTCGGTGTATGGGACACGGCGTCCAGATCCTCGGTGTCCTGGTCCACGACGGACACCATCCCGTCCATGCCGCTGGTGTCAACCCCGTACGGTCATGGTTCCTTCGAGGCCCCGTAAATCGTGACTCATATCATTAATAACCGTATTCTCGTGCATGACAGGGCATTTTCGACGAATGGACTGTCGAAGACGCGAGTGAGGCGAAGCGTGATTCTGACCGGCGGGGAAACGATGCCGACGGGGCGCGCGACAGGCGGCACAGGGCCTGCCCGTTCCCGTGAGCGGTTTCTTCAGGGTGAGCCGGTCGAGGCAGGCGTGCGCACATCGATCCTGAGTTCGTGGCAGCGCAGCCGCTCCCTCGGCCTCTCGCCGGACCAGGCCGACCTCCCCTTCAGGGAGGATTTCGACCGGGACGCCCGAATCGTTCGCGCGGCCGTCCCCGTGCTCGACCGGCTGCAGGCCATGTTCGGCGGCAGCAAGATGAACATCTCCGTCGCCGACGCGAGCGGGACGGTCCTCCTGCGCCGTTTCGGAGAGGCGTCGTTGGCCAGGAGCCTTCCGGCGTTTCAGCGCGTTCCGGGATTCGTGTTCGCCGAGCGGGTCGCGGGTACCAACGGCATCGGTCTCGCACTGGCGGAGCGGCAACTCATCCGGGTTCACGGTGCCGAGCACTTCGCCGAGCGCTCCCAGCGAAGCGCCTGCCGCGCCCTTCCCGTCCGCGATCCGCTCAGCGGTCGTATCGAGGGGGTCCTGTGCTTCGGCTATCCGAGCAGCACCGAAGACGCCGCGCTGGCGACCACGATACGCAAGGCGGCCCAGGCCATCGAGCGGCGGCTGCTGGGGCAGAGTTCCGCGCGTGAGCGCGCTCTGTTGCGGGCGTACATGGACACCGGAGCCATAGCCTCCGTCGACCTTCATCACACGATCGGCGTGGACGAACTGGCCCTCGAGCTGCACCCCCGCGACCGGGCGGTCCTCACGGAGAAGGCCGCCGAGCTGATCTCGCGCGGGCAGCGGGCCGCCGTCGTCGTGTCCCTGCTCGGCGGTCGGCGGGTCACTCTCGTGAGCCGTCCGATGAGGAGTGGCTCAGGGGTGGAAGGCGTTGCCATCGAGGCCGTCCTCCCCGGCCCCTCACCACGAGAGCCCCTCGCCGTCCCGACCCGGGTCGACGTACCGCCGGGCTTCTCCAGCCGGCTCGCCGTGACCACTGCTGTCCGGCCACCCCGGTTCGTTCCGGCCACGGCGGCCCCCGGGCGTCTGTCCGTCGCCGCGTTGTCCGGGCACCTTCCCGACACCGCCTACGGCCCGTTCGGCGCCGTCGGCGGGGGTGGCGCGGCGGACGATCACCCCGGCGCCCCGCCCCAGACAAGAGGGCTCGTGATGGTGGGGGAACCGCGCGTGGGGACGTACGCCCTGGCCGCGCGCCGCCGCCTCGAGCTGCTGTCCGAGGCCAGTGCCCGCATCGGCACCACCCTGGACGTGCGTCGTACCGCCCAGGAACTCGCCGAGACGGCGGTGCCACGACTGGCCGACTTCGTCACCATCGACCTGCCCGAGGCCGTACTGCGTGGCGAGGAGTCCGCGGACCCCCGCACTGACCTGCACCGCACGGTGGTGCACGGCATCCGCGACGACCTTCCGTTCAGCCCGGTCGGAAAACGGGTCGACTTGGGTCCGACCACGCCCCAGATGCGCTGTCTGGCCAACGGGCAGGCAGTGCTGGAACCGGATCTGAAGGCCGCTGCGGGCTGGCTCGCCCAGGACCCCGAGCACACCGAACGGCTGCTCACCCAGGTCCACTCCCTCATCGCGGTCCCCCTGGTCGCCCGCGGCGTGATCCTGGGCATCGCCAGCTTCTACCGTGCGCAGGACCCCGCCCCCTTCGGCGACGACGACCGCTCGCTGGGCCTGGAGCTCGCCAACCGCGCCGCCCTGTCCATCGACAACGCCCGGCGCTACACGCGTGAGCGCACCATGGTCCTGACCCTCCAGCGCAGCCTGCTGCCACACGATCTGCCCGACCAGGACGCCGTCGAGATCGCTCATCGCTATCTGCCCGCCGAATCCGACGTGGGCGGAGACTGGTACGACGTCATCCCCCTCTCCGGCACCCGTATCGGCCTCTTCGTCGGGGACGTCGTCGGCCACGGCATGCTCTCCGCCGCCACCATGGGCCAGCTGCGCACCGCCGCGCGCAGCTTCGCCGAACTCGACTTTCCCCCGGACGAAGTCCTCACCCACCTCGACAACCTCGTGGGACGCCTGGACCGGGAGGAACCCGCCGCCGCCGGTGTCGGTGTCATCGGTGCGACCTGCCTGTACGCCATCTACGACCCGACCTCGCAGCAGTGCACCGTGGCCCGGGCAGGCCACCCTCCGCCCGCGCTGGTGCTACCCGACGGCACGGTGTCGTTCCCCGACCTGCCCGCCGGGCCCCCTCTCGGCCTCGGAGGCCTGCCCTTCGAAGCCGCCGAGATCCACCTCCCCGAGGGCAGCCGGCTGCTCCTCTACACGGACGGACTCATCGAGGACCGGCTCCGCGACGTCGACGTGGTCCTCAATCAGCTCCGCGGCGCCCTGGCCCACCCCGAGCACACACCGGAACAGACCTGTCAGACGGTCCTGGAAACCGTCGCGCCCGCCCACCCCTGCGACGACATCGCGCTGCTCGTCGCCCGCACCCACGCCGTGGACCCGGGCCGGATCGCCGCCTGGGACCTGCCCGCCGATCCGGCCCGGGTCAGTGAAGTCCGCGCCGCCGCCCTGCGGCAATTGGCCGACTGGGGACTCGACGAGGCCGCGTTCGCCGCCGAGCTGATGCTCAGCGAGCTGGTGACCAACGCCATCCGCCACGGTGCCGGGCCCATCCGGGTACGACTGCTCCACGGCCGCACCCTGATCTGCGAGGTTTCCGACGCGAGCAACACCGCCCCGCACCTGCGCCGGGCGGCCAGCACCGACGAGGGCGGCCGTGGCCTGTTCCTCGTGGCCCAGCTGGCACAGAGCTGGGGTACGCGCTATCTGCCCGAGGGCAAGGTCATCTGGGCCGAATGCGGGCTCGACGGCGCCTGAAGGAGTGCCTGCGCAGTCCAGCGGACACGCCCGGCGAACAGGGGAGAGCCGAGCGTGGGACACGCGGATCGCCCGGGCGCCCCGCTGACCCGCTGGAGTCGCAGCAGCGGGCAAGATGTCTGAAATACTCGAATTCACCCCACTGATTGCAGCGATGAAGGTCGGAAAGAACTCGCCGGCCGACCCCTCGGAGATGTCCGTGCATGACGCTCCCGACACTTCCCGGAAGGACGTCCCGCCCCTGGGGGCGACGCCTCTCGTCCGCATCCGCGGGCTCGGCAAGCGGTTCGGCGGGACACTCGCCCTGTCCGGGGTCGACCTCGACGTCCACGCCGGCAGCGTCCTGGCCCTCCTGGGGCCCAACGGTGCCGGAAAGTCCACGCTCATCAAGGTGCTCGCCGGCGTCCACCACGCCGATGCGGGACAGATCACGGTGGACGGGCACCCGCTCGGAAGTCATGCCGCCTCCCGCAGCATGTCCTTCATCCACCAGGACCTCGGTCTCGTGGAGTGGATGACGGTCGCCGAGAGCATCGCTCTGAGCATCGGGTATCCCCGGCGCGCCGGCCTGATTTCCTGGAGGCGTACCCGGGAGCGCTGCGCCGACGCCCTGAGGATCGTCGCCGGACATCTCGACCCCGACGCGCCGATCGCCCGGCTCTCCCCCGCCGAGCGCTCGCTGGTCGCCATCGCCCGTGCGCTGGCGGCACCCGCGAAGCTCTTCGTCCTGGACGAGGCGACCGCCCGACTGCCCGCCGCGGACTGCGCCCGCCTCTTCCGCGCGCTCCACGCCCTGCGCGACCAAGGGCACGGCATCCTCTACGTCAGCCACCGGCTGGACGAGGTGTACAAGGTCGCCGACGCCTTCGCCGTCCTGCGCGACGGCCAGCTCGTCAGCCACGGCCGACTGGCGGGCCGCAGCCCCGCCCGTCTGGTGCACGACATCGTCGGCGAGGCACCGGCCGACTACCGGCCCGGCACGATCCCGGCCGACGGCCCGGCCGTCCTGACCCTCGACGGCGTACGAACCGCAGGCGCGGGACCCGTCAGCCTGGACCTCAGAGCCGGGGAAGTCCTGGGCCTGGTCGGACTCTCGGGCGCCGGGCACATGGACCTGGGCCGAGCCCTCGCCGGCTCCCGGGCCGTCCTCGACGGGCGTGTCCTGCTCGGCGGTCGGCCGTACAGCCCGCGTACGGTAGCCGACGCCGTCGGCCTCGGGGTGGGCTTCGTGAGCGGCGACAGACAGCGGGAGGGCTGCGCCGCCGAGCTGACGGTACGTGAGAACCTCCTGGCCAACCCCGGCGCGGGCGGCCTGTCGGCGCTGAGCTGGATCAGTCCCCGCCGCGAACGCGCCGAGGCAGCCGGCTTGATCGAACGGCTCTCGGTGCGGCCTCCCGACAGCGAGGCTCCCATCGCCACCCTGTCCGGCGGAAACCAGCAGAAGGTCGTGATCGGCCGGTGGCTCCGGGTCTGCCTGCGCCTGCTGATCCTCGAGGAGCCGACCGCGAGCGTGGACATCGGCGCCAAGGCCGCGGTCTACCGCCTGCTCAACGACGGGCTGGCCGCCGGCCTCGCGGTCCTGCTGATCTCCACCGACTTCGAGGAGGTCGCGGGCGTGTGCCGACGCGCCCTGGTCTTCGTCCGCGGGTCGGTGACGACCGAGCTGAGCGGTCCGGACCTCACCGTCGCCGGGCTCACCCGGGCGGCGTCGGCCATGCCCCTCTCCGGAACCGCGACCCACCCATGACGGACTCCCCCTCCCCTCCCCGCCCCCGGCAGCAGCGGACGGGGCCACTACGGCACCTCGGCAGACCGGGCGGTCCGCGGCGACCGCGCGGACCGGGCGGGCACCTCATCGGCAGGTACGGCCTCCTCGCGCTCACCGCCCTGCTCTTCCTGATCTTCTCCCTCGCTCTGCCGCGTACCTTCCCCACGCTGGACACCATCGACGCGATCCTGTCCACCCAGTCGATCCCGGCCGTCCTCGCACTCGCCGCCATGGTTCCCATCGTGACGGGCAGCTTCGACCTCTCCCTCGGCTACGGCCTCGGCCTGGCGCACGTCATGGTGATGCAACTCGTCGTCAACAACGGCTGGCCCTGGCCACTCGCCTGCCTCGCGGTGCTCTTCGGCGGGGCGGTCGTGGGCGTCCTCAACGGTGTCATCGTCGAGTTCGGCCGGATCAACTCCTTCATCGCCACTCTCGGAACCGGCAGCATGCTGTACGCCGTGACCGGCTGGGTCACGGACGGTGGGCGGATCGTCCCCGGCCCGCAGGGCCTCCCCGCCGCCTTCGCCGACCTCTACGACTCCACGTTCCTCGGCCTTCCCCTCCCCGCCTTCTACGTGCTCGGTCTCGCCGTCGCGCTCTGGGTGGTGCTGGAACGGCTGCCGTTCGGCCGGTACCTGTACGTCATCGGCGCGAACCGGCGCGCCGCCGGCCTCATCGGCATCCCGACGCGCAGGTACTGCGTCTACGCGTTCACCGCGTCGGGACTGATCGTCGGCTTCGCCGGCGTCCTGCTCGCGGCCCAGCAGCAGATCGGCAACCCCAGCGTCGGCCTCGACTACCTGCTGCCCGCCTTTGCCGCCGCTCTCCTCGGCTCCACGGCGATCAGACCCGGCCGCCTCAACGCCATGGGCACCGTCGTCGCCGTCGCCGTCCTGGCCGTGGGCCTCGCGGGGATCGGGCAGATGGGCGCGGGCTTCTGGACGATTCCGCTGTTCTACGGCGGCACCCTGCTCGTGGCTGTCGGTCTGTCCGGCTACTCCGCCCGCCGCCTTCGCACCGGCGCCGTGGCAGCCCGCGACTCGCCCGACGCGCCGCCTCCGCCGCCCTCCTCCCCGACTCGGGACGGTGGCGCGGCGGGCACTACTCCATGATCCACTCCACGGGTACCGCCTGTGTGTGCCCTCCGCCGCGTCGTCCCGCCCCTTCCTCCGCGAGGAGCTCCAGTGAACGGCAACCGCAAGGCCACTCCCGGCGTCATGAAGGCGCGGTCCGTCGCCACCGCCCTGCTCATCGCGGCAACGATCCTTGCGGGCTGCGAACGCGGCTCGTCGAGCGGCCCGGAGAACTCCCCCACGGGCCCTGGTGGCTGCCCCGCGATACAGGACCGCGCCCGGACCGCCGTCAGACAGGCGGAAAGGACCGACGTCCCCTGGAGCGGGCCGACCAGCGGCCCCACGGCAGTCTCCGCCAAGACCATCGTCTACGTCGCCCAGGCCATGACCAATCCCGGCGTCGCAGGGGCCGCGAACGGCGTGCGGGAAGCCGCACGGGTCATCGGCTGGAGCGTCAGGGTGCTCGACGGCGGAGGTACGCCCGCAGGCGTCCAGGCGGCGATGAGCACGGCCTTGGCACTCAAACCCTCGGGCATCGTCATCGGCGGCTTCGACCCCAACTCGACATCCGGGCAGGTCTCGCAGGCCGGCAAGGCAGGCATCCCGCTCATCGGCTGGCACGCGGTCGCCGTCCCCGGACCCAGCCGAAGACCCCGGCTCTTCACCAACGTCACCACCCGGGTCGAGGACGTGTCCGAAATCAGCGCCCAGTGGATCATTGCGCACTCCGACGGCCACGCCGGGGTCGTGCTCATCACCGATGCCTCGATCCCCTTCGCCAGGAACAAGTCCGAGCTGATCAGAAGGGACCTCTCCACCTGCTCGGGCGTGCAGCTCCTGTCGTACGAGAACATCCCGATCTCGGACGCGAGCAGCCGCATCCCCCGGGAGATCTCCTCCCTGCTCTCCCGCTTCGGGAGCACGTGGACCCACTCCGTCGCCATCAACGATCTGTACTTCGCCGACGCCGCCCCCGCCTTCCGAGCCGCCGGGAAGAACGGCGCCGGGCCGCCCTTCAACATCGGCGCCGGTGACGGCGACCCCTCCGCCTTCCAGCGCATCAACAGCGAGCAGTATCAGGCAGCCACCGTCCCCGAGCCGCTGTCCTTGCAGGGCTGGCAGATCGTCGACGAGTTCAACCGCGCCTTCTCGGCTCGGCCCGCCAGCGGATATGTGGCTCCCGTCCACATCACCACGACCGACAACAGCCACGGGGCCACGACCTGGGACCCGTCGGGCTATCGGGAGGCGTACCGGAAGATCTGGGGCAAGTAACCCCGCGTCCTCGTCACAGGGAACGTACCGCGCGGGCGATCAGCAGGGCGACGTCGTCGCGGTCGCGCGGATGTCGCAGACCCTCAAGAAGGCGGTCGCACGTTTCCTCCAACGGGCAGTCGGCCACCTCCAGAGCGTGGACCAGGACGGCAAGGCGTTCGTCGATGGAGTCATGGCGGGTCTCGACCAGACCGTCCGTGTACAGGACCAGCTTGTCGCCCAGGCCGAATTCGACGACGGTCGCTTCGAACGGGACACCACCGACGCCGAGAGGGATACCGGCGGGCAGGTCGAGCAGGCGGGGGCGCTCGCCACTGCGTACGAGAACAGGTGGCAGGTGGCCGGCGTTGGCGATGCGGCACTCGCCGCGGTGGGGATCGTAGGCGGCGTAGAGGCAGGTGGCGATGTACTGCTCCAGCCCTGAGGTGATCGAGTCGAGCTGCTCGAGGACCCGGGCGGGCTCCAGGTCGAGGCTGGCGAAGGCGGCCGTGGCGGTACGCAGGCGCCCCATGGCCGCGGCGGCGTCGATGCCGCTGCCCATGACGTCGCCCACGACGAGGGCCGTCTTGTCGCCGGCGAGCGGGAGGACGTCGTACCAGTCGCCGCCGATCTCGTAGGCGGCCTGTGCCGGGACGTAGCGGGAAGAGACCTGCAGGCCGGGGAGGCGGGACGGGTGGTCGGGGAGCAGGCTGCGCTGGAGGGTCTCGGCGGCGGTACGCACGCTCTGGTGCGTGCGCGCGTTGTCGATGCACACCGCGGCGCGGAATGCGAGCTCGGTGGCGATGGAGAGGTCGTCCTCGTCGAAGGGGCGCGGATCCCGTGCGCGGGAGAGCCCCAGGAAGCCCAGGACGGCGCCGCGTGCGGTCAGCGGGACGGCCATGTAGGAGTGCACCCCGGCCTGGGCCAGCAGCGTGGCGGCGCGGTCGTCGCGCGCGATGCGACTCAGGTCGTTCCCATCGGCGTGGGTGATCAGGATGGGCCGGCCGGTGCGCACGCATTGGGTGGCCACCCGATCGGCGTCGTAGGAGGTGATGTTGCCCGGCGGATCGGCGGCCCGGACGGCTTCGGTGGGGTAGGCGGCCTTCACCGCGAGGGCGCGGAAGAGCGCGGGGCCGTTGTCGGAGGTGGAGCGGTGCTCGTCGAGGACGGAGTCGAGCACGTCGACGGCGACCATGTCTGCGAACTCGGGAACGGTCACTTCGGCCAGCTCCCGGGCCGTCACTTCGACCTCCAGGGTGGTGCCGATACGAGCGGAGCCGTCGGCGATCAGGGCCAGGCGCCGCCGGGTCTCGGTGGCCTCCATGGCCGACCGGTACCGCTCGCTGACGTCCACGACGAGTTCGGCCACCCCGAGAACACGGCCCTGGGTGTCCTCCAGCCGGTACACCGAGATCGACCACGCGTGCCGTTGTTCCGGGTCGGCCGGGGTGAAGCCGACGACGGTGGACTCGTCGACCAGGGGGGTACCGCTCTCGAGGACCCTCCTCATCGCGACCTCGATCACCTCGAACTTGTCGGGGCCCATGATCTCGCGATAGCGGCGGCCTAGGTGCTCTTTCGCGGGAAGGCCGTGCATCCGCTCCAGCGCGGGGTTGACGGCCAGGTACCTGAGGTCGGTGTCGAGGATCGCAAGCCCGAAGGGGGACTGGGAGATCAGCCGGGTGGACAGAGCGACATCCCGCTCCACCTCGTGAAGCGTGGGTGAGTCGGTGCCGAGCCCGAGGGCGTAGAAGTCGCCGCGGGAGTCCATCAACCGAGTGTTGCGCAGTTCCACCAGCCGGGTGCTCCCGTCCTTGCACCGGACGGGAAAGGTGCCGCCCCAGCCCTGGCCGGTCTCCATGACCTGGGCGAACTTCTTGATCACCCAGTCCCAGTCCTCTTCACGGACGAGCAGCAGTGCGGCGTACTCCCCGAGCGCCTCCTCCGCGGTGTACCCGTACAGTTCCTCTGCCTGGGGACTCCACAGGACGATCCGTCCGTCCGCGTCCAGCAGCGTCGCCGCGACGCCGAGAAGGTCCATCAGCCCGCTCGGCTGCGACGGCTCGCTGTCCCGGCGAGGGCGAGCCCAGTCGATGCCCGACAAATGCCACTCGGCTTCGCTCATCACAGGCACTCCTTCCGCGGCGGACGGCACGCGAAGCATCCGCCGGCCTGGAGCGCGGCCTGCCTGTCTCCACAGTCGCGTCGCCTTCCATGGTCCCCCACGACTGCCGGACTACACACCCCGACCGTTCAGGCCGACGGACACCGATCCGGAATTCAGCCGCTCGGCACCTCCTTCAGGCTGCCAGGTCGGACATGTCGAGGACGAAGCGATAGCGGACGTCGTTGCGGCCGAGGCGTTCGAGGGCCTCGTTCACGCGCGCCGAGGGGAGGAGCTCGACGTCGGCGGTGATTCCGTGCTCGGCGCAGAAATCGAGCATGGCGGTGGTCGCGGGCCTGCCGCCGCTGCCCGCGGAGCTGAGTTTCTTGCGTCCCACGAGTGGGTCCATGGTCTCCACGGTGACGGGCCCGAGGTGGCCGAGGTGGCCGAGGTGGCCAAGCTGGCCGAGGTGGCCGAGGTGGCCGAGCGTCCCGTCCATGGCGACCAGGCGCAGGTAGGGGCCCAGGTCGTGCGGGGCCGAGATGGTGTCGATGACGACGTCGAACCGGTCACGGGCGTCGGCCATCTGTTCCGGGTCCGTCGAGACGATGAGGCCGTGGGCGCCGAGACGACGAGCGTCGTCCGCCTTGTCGGGTGAGCGGCTGATGACCGAGGTGTCAGCCCCGAGGGCCACGGCCATCTTGACCGCGAGATGGCCCAGGCCACCCAGTCCCGCCACGGCGACGCGACCATGAGCCCCCACGCCCAAGCTGTGCAGCGGTTCCCAGACGGTGACCCCGGCGCAGAACAGAGGAGCGGCAGCGGCCGGATCCAGACCGGCGGGAAGAGGGTGGGCGAACCGGTCGCGGACGACGTACTCGCGGGAGTAGCCCCCCAGGGTGGTCGATCCGTCGTGCCGGTCGACGCCGCCGTAGGTCAGGGTCGGGAAGGCGTGGCAGAAGTTCTCCTGCCCGGCCCGGCAGATCGAGCACTCCCCACAGGAATCGACGATGTTGCCGAGCGCGACAGGGTCACCGACGGAGAAGCGGGTGACGGCGGGCCCGGTTTCGGCCACCACGCCCGTGAACTCGTGCCCCGGCACCAGCTGCCAGGCGAAGCTCTTGCGGTAGGGCCAGGCGTTGTCGGTCAGCACCCGCTCGATGCGGTCGATGCCCGCGGCGGCGTAGAAGGCCGCGGCCCGGCGCAGGAAGGCGGCGCGGGTGGCGGCCTTCTCGTCCGGGTAGATCTCGCTGTAAGCCAGGCGGGAGTGGTCGTCGACGACGGAGTGGACGTAGTCGCAGCCCACATCGGTGCGCCGGGCGCGGCCGGCCTGGCGGCCCATCCCGCCGCGGACGTGGTCGCGGCCACCACCGACCGCATCATGGTCACCAACGCGACCGAGATTCCGGCCGGCACACCATGGCGCCACGGACGGACGCTGATCATCGGCGACGCTGCCCACGCGGCCTCCCCCGCGACCGGCCAAGGAGCGTCGATGGCGCTCGAGGACGCTGTCGTACTCGCGAAGTCACTGCGGGACGCGCCCGACACCGAGTCCGCGCTCTCCCTCTACGAAGCTCTCCGCCGCCCGCGCGTGGAGCACAACACCACGATCAGCGGCAAGATCTCCCGCGGCTTCCACACACCGTCACGCACCGGTCGGACAGCTCCCGCTCCCCGCCCCTGAGACGACGACCTCCTCCGACACCTGGAGTGGGACATCGACATCTCGACCGTGGCCGAAGGCGGTTCGGCGGCAGCAGCAAGTGCCGGTGGTCGGGACGTCGGCTGACGGGCTGAAGGACCGTTGCGGACAAGGACCGTCGCGGACAAGGACCGTCGCGAGAACAGCCCTTGTCCGCACCCGCTCACCGTCTCCGGGGCACACGCGTGGGGTCAGCCGTTCAATGCCGCCGAGACCACGGCCTTGGCCTCCTCCTGCACCTGGCGCAGGTGATCGGCTCCGAGGAACGACTCGGCGTAGATCTTGTAGACGTCCTCGGTGCCCGAAGGACGGGCCGCGAACCAGGCGTTTGCGGTGGTCACCTTGATGCCGCCGATGGGCGCGTCGTTGCCCGGAGCATGGGTGAGCACCGCGGTGACCGCTTCTCCGGCAAGGGTGTCCGTGCTGACCTGAGCGGGCGAGAGCTTCGCGAGGAGGGCCTTCTCCTCGCGGGAAGCCGGGGCGTCGATGCGCTCGTACGCGGGGGCGCCGAAGCGTGCGGTCAGTGCGGTGTAGTGCTCCGAGGGGGTCTTCCCGGTCACCGCCGTGATCTCGGAGGCGAGCAGGGCCAGGATGATGCCGTCCTTGTCGGTGGTCCACACCGAACCGTCGTGGCGCAGGAAGGACGCGCCGGCCGACTCCTCCCCGCCGAACCCGAGTGAGCCGCTGACCAGCCCGTCCACGAACCACTTGAATCCCACGGGCACTTCGACCAGTTGACGGCCCAGGTCGGCGGCGACCCTGTCGATCATGCCGGACGACACCAGCGTCTTGCCGATCCCCGTCCCCGCGGGCCACTGGTCCCGGTGGGAGTACAGGTAGGAGATGGCGGCGCTGAGGTAGTGGTTGGGGTTCATGAGCCCGGCGTCCGGTGTGACGATCCCGTGGCGGTCGGCGTCGGCGTCGTTGCCCGTGGCGATCCGGAAGCGGTCGCGCTGCTCGATGAGCGAGGCCATGGCGTAGGGCGACGAACAGTCCATACGGATCTTGCCGTCCCAGTCCAGCGTCATGAATCGCCAGGTCGGGTCGGTGAGCGGGTTGACCACCGTCAGGTCGAGCGTGTGCTGTTCCGCGATGCGTCCCCAATAGGCGACCGATGCCCCGCCGAGGGGATCCGCGCCGATCTGCACGCCGGCCGCGCGGATCGCCTCCAGGTCCAGCACGTTCGGCAGGTCGGCCACGTAGGTGCCGAGGAAGTCGTAGCGGCCGGTGCCGGGGGCAGCCAGCGCCCTTGTGCAGGGAATGCGCCGTACGCCCTTGAGGCCGCCCTCGATGAGTTCGTTGGCCCGGTCCTGGATCCAGGACGTCGCCTCGGAGCCCGCCGGGCCGCCGTTCGGCGGGTTGTACTTGAAGCCACCGTCGGCGGGCGGGTTGTGGGAGGGGGTGACCACGACCCCGTCCGCGAGACCCGAGGACCGTCCTCGGTTGTGGGTGAGAATGGCGTGCGAGACCGCCGGAGTGGGCGTGTAGCCGTCCGCGCTGTCAAGGAGCACCGACACTCCGTTGGCCGCGAACACCTCCAGTGCGGTGACCTTCGCGGGCTCCGACAGGGCATGGGTGTCGGCGCCCAGGAAGAGGGGACCGTCGATGCCCTGGCCCTCGCGGTACTCATAGATGGCCTGACTCGTCGCGGCGATGTGGTCCTCATTGAACGCGGTCGCCAGTGACGACCCACGATGTCCGGACGTACCGAAGGCCACGCGCTGGCCGGGTTCCGCCGGGTCGGGGTGCAGCGCGTAATACGCCGTGACCAGCCGGGCTACGTCGACGAGGTCCTCGGGACCGGCCGGAGTGCCCGCTCGTTCGTGCTGCATGTACCCGCACCTCCACCTCGGTTTTTCATCGCTTGCGGTCCCATGTTTCCTCACCGGGCGTCACGGCCGCACGGTGCCACGGCGGTGACTGGAGACGCGCCGGGCCAGAGGGTCCCGCGGGTGCCGTCCCGGAGATCCTCGGTCAACAGGCTGGTATCCCCAATTGCCCATTGCCTAGGATGTATTGTCTGTCAAGCCAAGCCACCGGAAGCAGCTTGGAGCTGGGGGAACGATGCAGGCTGGAAAGCAGTTGTCCACGAAGATCGACGCCACCGTACCCACGGCCGCTCGTATGTACGACCACTACCTGGGCGGCAAGGACAACTACGCAGCCGATCGGGCAGCCTGCGCCGAGCTGGACAAGGTCGTGCCCAGCACACGCGCCTTGGCGCTGAACAACCGGCGCTTCCTGCAGCGGGTCGTCGGGACGCTCGCAGCCGAGTACGGAATCAGGCAGTTCCTCGACCACGGGTCCGGCCTGCCCACCCAGGAGAACGTCCACCAGGTCTCGCAGCGCGTCGATCCCTCGTCGCGTGTGGTGTACGTCGACAACGATCCGATGGTGCTGGTGCACGGGCGGGCGCTGCTGGACCAGAATGACCGCACCACGGTCATCCACGCCGATCTGCGTGACACGGAGAAGATCTTCTCCCACCCGGACACTCAGCGCCTGCTCGACTTCTCACAGCCGGTGGCCGTTCTGTTCAACTCGGTCTTCCACTGCATTCCGGACGGGGAGACCGACGGTCCGCTCGCCGTGGCCCACCGGGTGGCCGAACGGCTCGCGCCCGGAAGCTTCATGGTGATGTGCCAGCTGGTCAGCGAGGACGCGAAGGTCCGGGAGTTCGTCACCGACTTCATGGATCAGGCGACCCAGGGACACTGGGGCAGGGTCCGCCAGGAGAAGGACGTGGCGGAGTGGTTCGAGGACCTCGACGTCCTGGAGCCTGGTCTCGTGGAGGTGTCCACCTGGCGGCCCGACAGCGAGGTCGCACCCCGTCAGCTCACCCAGGAATGGGTCGAGTTCGGCGGCGTGGGCCGGATCCGGTAGGACCGTAGGACCACGGGACTGCTCCCGTCGGCTCCACCGGGATCCGGCCGGTGGAGCCGGCGGCAGTCACGAGGTCGAATAGCGCCCCGCGGTCGTGTCCCGCAACAGCGTCAGCGAATCCCGCGGGGTGAGGGCTTCGTCTCCCAGACGGTCCAGAGCCAGCCGGTACTCTTCGGTCTCGTCCCGGTCCTCCAGGAAGTTCGCGCTCCTGATGTGCTCCAGGTAGACGATGTCGGGTAGATCGAGGCCGCCGAAGCGCAGGTAGGTGATGGGGATGGCGGGCGCGGACGCGTTCGTCACGTCCAGGGGCACGATCTGCAACGTCACCTGGGGACGCTGAGCCATTTCCACGAGGTACTCGAGCTGCTCGCGCATCACCTCGCGGCTGCCCAGTACGCGCAACAGGACCGACTCGTCGATGATCGCCCACAGTTGAGGGCCGTCCTCGCGACGCAGCAGTTCACGTCGGCGCATACGCAGTTCGACACGGCGCTGCACCTCACCGGCCGGTGCCGTGGGCAGGCCGCGCTCCACGACCGCCCTGGTGTAGTCCGGAGTCTGCAGCAGACCGGGGACGTACTGGATCTCGAAGGTACGGATGGCGGCAGCGGCCTCCTGCAGCCCTACCAGCCGATCGAACCATTCCGGCATCAGCCGCTTGTCGTAGCGCTGCCACCATCCCGGCTCACCGGCACGCCGCAGCAACTGGAGCAGAACCGACGCCTCGTGGTCGTCGGTCTTGTAGAGCTCCAACAGCGCGCGGACGTCCACTTCCGTGGGCGGCCGACGGCCCTTGCCCGCTTCGATGCGCGACAGCTTCGCCGGACTGAACCCGATGGCGCGAGCGGCCTGTTCCTGCGCGAGGCCGGCGTCTTCGCGGATGCCCGCAAGCTGGACACCGACCAGCATCTTCAGCAAGGTCGGAGCGGGCTCGGTCCGCGTCAGATACGGTTCGAGGCGGGAGACACGAGGTGACTCGGCGGACATCCTGACTCCCTGTAGAACGGCAGACGACGGGGTCCATCCTCGCATCCCTCGGCCTTCTGTCGCACGCGTCGGCGGAAGTGGAATCGTTCGACTCCGCTTCACACCAGATGGTCGAACTCTCCGTCCTTCGCCCCGGCCAGGAAGGCGGCCACTTCAGCCGCTGTGTAGATGAGGGCCGGCCCGTCGGGGTCCCGCGAGTTGCGGAGCGCTACACCTCCCTCGGCCAGGGATGCCACCTCGACGCAGTTGCCCTCGGCGTTGCTGTGCCGACTCTTCACCCAGCGAACGCCCAGTGAACTGGCCCGCATTCCGTTTCGCACTGACGGCACCGCACTCTCCTTGCTCACGTTCCACCACGGTGTACAGGTCGGCCGCCCACTGGAGCGGACCGAACCCGTGCGGCCTGCCCCAGCCACCACTCGTGCAATTTCCCGTGAAATTGCACGACGGGCGCTGTCGGGATGGATAATAGCTCGGGCGTCAACCGCACTGTTGCCGCACCGCACCTGACGTCGCATCAGGGAGATGTCGTGTCTTTACCTGCACGCCAAGCACCGAGCCTTGCAAGCGGCAAGGCTGCGCCATCGTCGGGTCGAGCCGCGCCGGCCGGCTCACTCATGGAAGAAGCGCGCTCCTCCATCGCGGGGCAAGCGCGCGCCGGGGAGAGCGAACCCGCGTGCAACTCACCCAGATTCGCCAGCCTGCGCATCACCGACTCCCGTCAGGGGCTCGCCCAGGCGCGCGCCTTCACCCGCAGCACCCTTGGCCACTGGGCATTGGACCACCGCAGTGACGACGCCGTCCTCATCGTCAATGAACTGGCCACGAACGCGGTCCTTCACGCGGCACCGCACTCCCCCGCCGGGCAGAAGGGCGTGCGGCTGGATCTGACCCTTCGACGCGCCCATCTCGTGTGTGCCGTCACCGATCAGTTCGACAGGCCGCCCGTCTGCCCGCGCACGGACGCCCCGCTGGAAGTCCACGGCCGCGGCCTGCGCATCGTGGAAGAACTCTCCGAGCACTGGGGCTGGACTCGCTCTCGTGCGGGCAAGACCGTCTGGGCGATGCTGCCCACTCCCCCGTCCCGGCCGACATCACCGCCCTGGCAGGGTCCGACATGACAGACGCCGCATCGGCGGAGCCTCCCGGCGCACGGCATCACACAACGCCTCTCGTGGGAGCGGACATGGAGACAACCCTGAAGAACCTGAGAGACGTCCCATGGCGCGATCTCCAGGATTCCACCGGGTCCGCCACGGGCATCCCCTTCCTGCTCGCGGCCATCACCACGGGTGACGAAGCCACCGCCGTTGCCGCGCTCGCGCGTCTACGGCAGCGCATCTGCCAGTACGGCTTCGTCGTGGACCAGGCCACCGCCGCCACGGTCCCCTTCCTGTGGGAACTCGCCCAGCTCCCTCAAGTCCCCTGCCGTGTGCAGGTCCTTCAGCTACTGAAGAGCATCGCCGACGCCCGGCAGTGGGAGAGCACGGCCGTCGCCTACCCCAAGCTGCTCAATCGCCGTGAGAACTACGTGGGATGGGAACGCGAAGCACGCCGCGCCGTGCGCGCCCACCGCGCGACGATCCAGCACTTGCTCGACGAACCGGACCAGGAACTCGTACAAGCCGCGCAGGAACTGGCCTCCGCACTGGCGGACTGACCCATCGTTGACCTTTCGCGTTAGCCCCTACGAATGATTCACGGCGCCGCCGGGTGAAAAGGGAGAACGTGTGCCGCGCCGACGGCAGTCGGCCGCTCGCGACCGTTAGCGTTGCGTCTCGTGTCGCTGAGCTATGCCTTTGTGAATCTGAAACCCGGAGTGGGAAAGACGACCAGCGCGGTTTGGTTGGCCCACGCCCTGCACGAGTCGGGCGTCTCACCCCTGCTGGTGGACAGTGACCCCGCCTCCTCCGCCTTGCGCTGGAGCGAACTGGCGGGAGGCTTCCCGTTTCCGGTGATCGCCTTTCCGGTGGGCGACGTGCACCGGCGCGTGAACGACTTTCTCGGCAACCGTCAGGCCGTGGTGTTCGACGCCCCGCAGCTGGAGGACCATGCCCACATCGCCCGGAGCATCATGAGGTACGCGAGCGAGTGGATCGTGCCGCTGACCCCGGCTCCCATCGAGCTGGATCGCATGGCACCCATCGGCAGCGAGATGAGCGACGTACAGTCGTTGCGGGCCCAGCCGGCCCGTGCCGCTGTCCTGCTGAACCGCACCAATCGTCCCGATGCCACGCGCACCGGACCCGATGCCGACGCTCGCGAAGCCCTGACCGAGCGTGGCTTCGACGTGTTGTCCACCCACATTCCCCGGCTCGACTTGTACGCCCAGTCGTTCGGCAGCCCGGTCGAGGTCAAGGGCTCGGCGTACATGGACCTCGCAGACGAACTCATCAAACGTCAGGACAAGGCGTGAACCAGCGCAAGGACACCTACCGAGCGGCATTGCAGCGCGGACCGGACGCCGCCCCACCCCGCGCCGTCAAGGTCACTCACCTGCACACCCGATACGTCCGGGTGACCATCGAGCTCGACCCCGCGCTGCAGCGTGAACTGACCCGATGGGTCGAGCCACCCCTTTCCGCGCTCCTGCGGGTCGGCGCCGCTGTACTGCAGCCCCTGAGAAGCACCCCGTAGGCCGGGACGGGGATGCGCGGGCGCCGTTTCTTCGCGTTGCACCATCGGCAGAGCCAGGTCTCGCGACCTGCGCGTTAGTGTCGTCGGCATGACCGAAAAGAACCTGCGCTCCGTCGCCATCGAGCGGACCGGCACCGGCCACTTCACCGCGACGAACCCTCGCGGCGGCACGATCAGCTTCGGCACCAGCTCCGATCCCCACGGCGGCGCCGACTTCACCCCGGTCGAGCTGTTGCTCGCCGCGATCGGGGGCTGCACCGCGGCCGACGTCGATGTCGCCACCGCCCGACACGCGGAGCCCACCGGCTTCGCGGTCTCCGTCACCGGCGACAAGATCAGTGACGAGTTCGGAAACCGGATGACCGACCTCGTGGTCACCTTCTCCGTCACCTTCCCGGACGGCGACCTCGGCGACCGCGCCCGCGCGATCCTCCCCCGCGCGGTGAAGACCTCCCACGACCGGCTCTGCACGGTCAGCCGTACGGTCGAGATCGGCACGCCCGTCACGGCGACGGTCGCGGACGCCTGACCCCGCCGGGACCGAACGCCACCGCGTGCCTCAAGGATGGCTCTGCCCAGGACGATTGACATGGTCGTCCGCGGCGGAGGCCTTCTTGATCGCCTCGCGGATCCGGGAGTACGTGCCGCAGCGGCAGACGTTCTCGATACGGTCGATGTCGTCGTCGGTGGGCCGGGGCGTCCTCTTGAGCAGGGCCGCGGCGGCCATGATCTGGCCCGGCTGACAGAAGCCGCACTGTGCGACGTCGCAGTCGAGCCACGCCTGTTGTACGGGGTGCAGGGTGTCGCCGTCGGCCAGGCCCTCAATGGTGGTGACCCCGCGGTCCGCGCAGTCGGCGACCGGGACGACGCAGGGCTGGATCTCCGCGCCGTCCAGGTGGCTGGTGCAGGCACGGCAAACGCCCACGCCACAGCCGTACTTGGGCCCGGTGACGTGCAGCAAGTCGCGCAGTACCCACAGGAGCGGCATGTCGGCGGGGGCCTCGACGGTGACCGGCTTTCCGTTGAGGACGAAGGAATAGGAGGGCATCAGCACCTTCTCGGACTGCGATCAGAAATTGATCGGGAAGCGGCGGGGCTTGGTACGGGTCGCTCGGGCGTAGGCGTTCGCCACGGCACCGGCCGCCGCCGGCACGCCGAGTTCGCCGGCCCCGCCGGGCTCGCGCCGTGACGGCATGATGTGCGCCTCGAAGCGCAACGGGGAGTGCTGCTGGCGGGCGTAGCGGAAATCGGCGAAGCTGCCCTCGCGCACCGCACCCCGGTCGATGTGCAGTCCGGCCCGCAGCACGGTGGAGATGCCGTCGACGGCGGTCCCCATGAGCTGGGCCTCCAGTCCGCGCGGATTGACGGCCGTTCCGACGTCGGCCGCCATCACCACCTTGGTCACCCGGGGGTTCTTCGGGTCGGTGGCGTCGATCTCGACCAGGCAGGCCACGCAGGAGCCGTACTCCTCGTGGACGGCCACACCCTGCGCCTGGCCGGACGGCAGGGGCCGACCCCAGTGTCCGGCGGCCGCGACCTTGTCGAGTACGGCTTTGACGGCCTTGTTCCTGAGCGTGCCGCGCCGGAAGGCCACCGGGTCCTTCCCCAGCGTGGCGGCGACCTCGTCGACGACGATCTCCTCCGCGGTGCGCATGGTCCCGGAGTCCACCGACCGCCAGGCTCCGAGCGGCATCGCCAGCTCGACCGAGCCCGAACTCCCCGAAATGTGGCCGAAGTCGTAAAGACCACTGTCGCTGGGCAGCGGGCCCGCGGCCACCGTGACCACACCGCCCTGAACGGCCAGTCCCTGCCGCTCGTACGACTCGCTCACCGAGGCCATCGCATGGCTGAAGGCCACCACTCTGCCGTGCGCATGGCTGGCCCGGATCCGGTGATGGGAGGCCGCGCGCATCCGGCCGTGCCGGATGTCGTCCCCGCGGCTCCACATCAGCTTCACCGGTCGCCGTGCCGCCTTCGAGATCAGGGCGGCCTCGATCGCGGCATCATAGTTCAGCCGCCGTCCGAACGAGCCGCCGCCGCGCACGACATGGACCCGGACCTTCGACTTCGGCAGTCCGATCGCCGAGGCGATGCTTTCCCGCGCGTCCATCGGTGTCTGGGAGGAGAACCAGATCTCGGCACGGTCGGCACGTACGTCCGCCACCGCGGTCAGCACTTCCATCGGGGCATGGCTGACGAAGGCGAACTCGAACTCGCCCTCGACCTGCGCCGATCCGCGCGGCGGCGCGCCGGCCGAGGGAACGGCGGCCCGTAGCCGGGACCGGATGGCGGCGTCGGACAACGGCGCCAGCGGCCCCGGCCGCCAGGTGATCCGCAGGGCGTCACGGGCATTGAATGCGTGGTGGAAGGACTCCGCGACCACGGCTACACCACCGGCGACCTTGACCACCGCGTGGACGCCGGGCATCGCACGGGCCGCACGGTCGTCGACCGAGACGAGGCGCCCACCGAGCGTCGGCGGCCGGGCCACCACGGTCGGCTTGGCCCCTGCGACCTCCAGGTCCCCGGCGTACTTCGCCTTGCCCGTGACGATGTCCCGCGCGTCGATCCGGCCCGTCGGCCGTCCGATCACCTTGTGCTGGGACGCGGGCTTGGGCTTGCTCGACACGTCGGGGCGTTGGATCCGGGCGGCGGCCGCCGTCAGCGACCCGAAGGTGGCCGTACGGCCGTCGGGGGCGACCACCATCGTGTCCCGCGTACGCAGGCTCCGGGCGGGCAGGTGCCAGCGCCGGGCGGCCGCGGTCACCAGCCGGGCCCTGGCGGTGGCGGCGAGCGCGCGGGCGGGGTCGTACAGGGAACTGACGGAACTGGAGCCGCCCGTGTACTGGTTCCCCTTGGCGCGGGCCTCGGCGAGCGGGATGTCGACGTCGGCGAGCCGGGCGTCCAGTTCCTCGGCGATCATCATGGCGACCGCGGTCGTGATGCCCTGTCCGACCTCGACGCGCGGCAGTCGTACGACCACCTTGTTGGCCACGGTGACCTCCAGGACCAGCATCTCCTCGTCCGCGCCGGTCACCAGGACGCGGGACGGCCCGCGCACCTCCGCCGCGGTGGGCTCGACGTCCTCCACCGACGTCGTGTCACAGCCGATGGGCGCCGCGACGGTCAGTGTGGACGCCGCGAGCGAGTAGACCATGAACTTCCGGCGGGACAGCTGACGGGCCAACAGGCGCTCCTCTCCGAGTACCCGGGTGGGTTCCCCTGGTATGAGGGGGCAGCGCTCTTCGAGGTTGCGTGGGGCGGTCGTCGCGATTACCTGGGCCAGACGGGCCGGTTGCCACCCCTGTGGTCGAGCGCCGTGGCCGTCTCGTGCAGCAGGTCCAGGACGGCCCGCAGATCGGGGTGCCTGCCGGTGCCCGCGCGGCTGACCGTGAAGACGGTCCGGGACACGGGACGGACCAGGGGGTGGAGGCTGAGGGGCGCGGTGTGGTCAGGCAGAGCCATACGGGGCACCAGGACGGCACCGGCGTCGGCGGCGGCCAGAGCCGTCAGCACGGAGAAATCGCTGCTGGAGGCCCGGATGTCCGGGACGAATCCGGCCGCGCCGCAGGCTCGCTGGATCATCTCGTAGCAGGAGGTCTCAGGGCCGGGGGTCAGCCACGGCAGATGCGCCAGACGGGACAGGTCCGCGGGCTGCCCGGCGGCGAGGCCTTCCAGACCGGCCCGGTCGGGGTGCAGGGCGAGGAGGACTGGTTCTTCCATCAGGACCGTCTGCTCCCACGCCGCGGGGACACTGCGCGGCAGCACGGTGTAGCTGTGCACCAGGGCGAGGTCGGTCGCGCGTTTGTGGAGTTCGTCGAGGGCCGCGTCGGGCTCCTGGACGGAGAGCCGCAGGGAGAGGTCCCGGGCGACACCGGTGCCGTGGTCGGGGGCGAGATCGGTGCCGGTGAGACGTTCGAACAAGGGCGGAACGAGGGTGCGGGCGGCGGAGGCGAAGGCGCTGATCCGTACCGTGCCGCGGCGGCCTCCCCTCATCGCGGCCAGGCCCGACTCGGCTGCCGCGAGCTCGGCCAGGATGACCTCGGTGTGGGCCACCAGCAGTTCCCCGGCGGCGGTCAGGCGCAGCGTGCGGCCGTGTTTCTCGACGACGGGCGTGCCGGCCTCCTTCTGGAGGGCGGCGAGGTGCTGGGAGACGGCCGGTGCGGTCAGGTGCAGCGCATCCGCCGTGGCCGCGACGGTTCCGTAGGCGGCCAGGTGCTGGAGGATGCGCAGGCGGCGTACGTCAAGCACAAGCGGCTCCTTGCGGCTCGGTCCCGTCCACGGCGGGGGCGTTGGCGGGGTTGTGGTTCTGCTTGTGCCGGCTGATCAGGATCACTCCCGCGACGCCGATCGCTCCACCGGCCAGCGCGATGGGACGGGGCACCTCCCCCAGCCAGACGAAGGAGACGATCAGCGCCACCGGCGGCACCAGGTACAGGGCCCCGGTGGAGACGGCGAGCGGCAGCCGGGCAACCGCGTAGGCCCAGATGACGAAGCCGAGGGCGGAGGGCAGGAGGCCCAGGTAGGCGGCGCAGGCGAGTGCGGCGGCCGGGGCGTGCAGGGTCGCGTGCCAGGTGGCGGGGATCAGGGGCAACGCGAAGACCGTACCCGCGACCATCGCGTAGGTGGCGACCTCCAGACCGGTGTAGTGGCGCAGCAGGGGCTTGCTCGCGAAGTGGTAGACCCCTTGGACCACGGCGGCCGCCAGGATGACGAGGGCCGAGACGGAGAACCCGCTGGTGCCCTCGGCCAGGCTGACGACCGCCGCGCCCGCGAGCGCGACGACGCTGCCGACGACGACGTTGTGGGTGAGCCGCTCGCCGAGGAACAGACTTCCCAGCAGCACGCTGAAGACGGGGGCGATCGCGATGAGCAGGCTCGCGGTCCCGGCCTCCACGTGCACTTCGCCCCAGTTGAGCAGGACCTGGTACGCGGTCATGCCGGTGGCCCCGCACAGGGTGACCAGCGGCAGGTCGCCGCGTCGCGGCAGTCCTACCTTCGCGAAGGGTGCCACGGCCAGCAGCGCGACGGCGGCGATCAGGAGCCGCAGGAACGACAGCGCCGCCACTCCCAGGCCGTCGATGCCGACCCGGATGGCGGGAAAGGCCGACGCCCACAGCACGACGGTGCCGACCAGGGCGAGGAAGCGGGGAGAGGCGATGCGTGCGGACATGGCTCCACCATCGCCGACCAGAATGAGAAGTTCCAGTTAGCTTTTGTTTCAGAAAGCTTCAGTTCTACTAATGCGAGGGCTTTCATCGGCTACGGAGGCGCTCCGCCCGCCTGTGACGAGTTTCAGCAGCTCAGGAGGGCCAGGAGCTGTTTGGTGTGGCCGGGCAGCTCCACTTCCGCGAGGCCGGTGATGAGGTCTCTCAGCGACATGGGCTGATCGGCCAGGATGGTGTCCTTGGACAGGAGACGGGTCGGCACCGGTGTGTCGAGTTCGACGTCGCTCAGCATCGGTCCGCCGAGTGCGCAGAGGGCGTCCCCTTGGAGACGGATGCGGTCTCGAAGCCCTGTGTTGCCGCCGGCCAGCGCGATGAGGCGTTCGATGGTCCAGGTGTCGAGCGCCATGCGGTTGTCGTACGTCGTGTTCGATCCCGCGGCGACGCAGGAGACTGCGGCGATGGTGGCGGCGTTGACGAGGGCGACGTGCGCCAGAATCTGCTCGGCGTTCCATTCGCCGCCCGGCGGGACGGGGCTCGTGTCGCTGGAGTCAGCCACGGTGAGAGCAGCGTCCAGCAGCGCGCGGTAGGCGTCCCGCAGCGGGGTGGTGTCCATCATGTCGACTTCTTTCCACGGTCGTGCGTGGGTTTCTGCGGACGTGCGCGAGGGCGAGTACGGGAAGGGTGGTGGCGAGTGCCGTCTCAGGCGTGCCCGGGAGACATCTCCCATGGAGCCTGCGGGAGGACATCGCCGGTCTCGAGCAGCGACTTGAGGTTCGCCAACACGGCCGGCCATCCGCGCGAGATGCCGTTGAGCATCTCCTGGTTGGGGAGGTTCTCGTGGGTCACGGTGAGGCGGACGATTTCCTCGTGCCGTTCGACGAGAAAGGTGACAACCGAAGGTTCCCTCGGCGTTTCGGCGTCGGGGGCGTCCTCGAAGGTGATGACCAAGCGCGTCGGGGGCTCGGCCTTGATCACCTGACCGACGACATCGACGGCGCCTGAGCCGTCGACGCGTCGGTGCTCCCAGGCCGAGCCCGGTTGCCAGTCCGAGACGTTGGCGTGTCCCCAGTAGCGCGCTGTCAGGTCCGCGTCCGTCAGGGCTTGCCACACCTGCTCCGGGCTTGCGCGGATGTAGGTGACATAGACGTAGGTCGGCACGGACGTGGGTCCGTCGGTCATGGCGTACTCCTCTGCCTGGTTCTTGATGGCACTGATTGCCTGCAGACGGGGCTTGTCGAACCCCGATATCCACCGCTCCTCCATCTCGTGGATCGGTGTCGGGTTGAGGTAGTGAAGCCGCTCCCGTCCCCGTCGCACGACGGTCACGAGGTTGGCCTGCCCCAGGATGTCGAGATGCTGAGTCGCCGACTGGCGCGTCATGTCCAACCGCTCGCACAGCTCGCTCAGCGTCTGGCCGTTGTGCTCGCGCAGACGGTCGAGCAGGAGTCGCCGGGTGGGGTCGGCCAGCGCTTTGAAGACCAGGTCCATCGCTCCAGCTTCGAGGCTCACACTCCATTATGCAGGCACTTGCCTGCATAATGTCAATGGCGGACCTCCGTAGGACTCCTCGCACGACTGACCGTGTGACGTGATCAGCTGCTCGGCGCGCCGTCGGACGTCATCGCCAATATCATCGGTCGTACGACAACTACCGAGTAGTCGGTCCATGGGTGACCCGGAGCCGGTGCTCGGGTTCCCGCCGGTGGCGGCCTATCAGAGGTCACAGCCGAACCGGGCGGCCGTCATGGGAGATCGCCATGAGCACCCAGCAGAGAGAGCAGGACGGCGCAACGGACGTCGTCAAGGAGCCGACCATGAGCATGAGGCTCGAGGTCGCCGTCATCCCGGTCACCGACGTCAGCCGCGCCCTGCATTTCTATCAAAGCCTGGGGTGGCGGCTCGATGCGGACTTCGAGGCCAGTCCGAGATTCCGGCTCGTGCAGCTCACGCCACCAGGGTCGGATTGCTCGATCCACTTCGGCCGCGGGATCACCCCGGCGGCGCCGGGCTCGGCCCACAACTACCTTGTGGTCTCCGACTTGGAGCAGGCCTGTGCCGACCTGATCAGCAGAGGCGTCGAGGTGAGCGAGATCTACCACAACGTCTACGACGCGGGCGTGCAGGATCAGGCGGACGGCCCCGATCCAGAGGGCCGCAGCTACGCCTCATTCGCCTCGTTCAGCGATCCGGACGGCAATGGGTGGGTGCTGCAAGAGGTCCAGGTGCGACTACCGGGACGGTGACGAGTCCCGCCCGAGGAGGCTTCACCATGGACATCCCCACGCTGGCAGAACTCCTGCGTGAGACCGAGGAACACCACGGACCCTACGAGGCGAGCGCGCCCGAGCACCACTGGTCGGATTGGTACGCCGCGTACATCGTCGCCCGTGAGAACGGCCGGACTCCCGACGAGGCGGCCGACGACGCCGCGCTCCACATGGCGGCACTGCGGCGGTGAAGGCCGACCACGACGACCTCGTACGGTGAGCCGTAGGGACAGGTTCGCTCTCACTTGGAGTCGTCGATGGCCGTTCGCCGTGTCGTGCCCAACGTCCAGTCGGAAGTCGTGCGGGAGAGCCGGGAGTTCTACGGCCTGCTGGGCTTTGAAGAGGTCATGAACCACGGCTGGATCGTCACGCTCGCCTCGCCGTCCCACCCGGCGGCACAGGTCAGCTTGATGACCAGTGACAGGACAGCACCGGTCACGCCCGACATGAGTGTGGAGGTGGATGACGTGGACGCGGCCTATGAGGTCATGCGCGTGAGCGGCGCGGAGATCGTGCACCCCTTGCGGGACGAAGAGTGGGGGTGCGCCGGTTCTTCGTTCGTGATCCCAACGGGCGGGTGGTCAACGTGCTGAGCCACCGATGAGCCTCACAAAATCAGTCGGCTCCCGTAGTGGACGGGCAGGTCTCGCTTGAGCGTTCGGTGTGCCAGGCGCCGGGTCGAGATCCACGGCACCCGTCACCCGCTCCCGATCGTGACCCTCGCCAACGAACTCCTCGCCCTCTGGGACCGCCCCCTGATCACCCGGACGACCCTTGAAGGCAATCTCGGCCCCATGGCGTCGACCGGTTCTCGAAGTCCTGTCCGCCACAGCCTTTTTACGGATCGCCAGGTTTCCCTCGTATCGCCAGGTTTCCCTGATGAAGAAGGCGCAATGCATGGGGTGCTAATCCTCGACCACCAGGGGTCGGGTGCGATTCGCGCAGGCGGGCGCCTGTGTAGCGGCACCGGTCGACATCGCCGTGACCCAATCCTAGTATCTATTGTGTTTCCTCACGTTATCCTGCCGGGCGTAGTGCCATAGCCGCGACAAGTAGGAGGCAGGCTCCGTGGTTGAGTCGCAGTTCGTGATCGCCCCGCCCGCCAAAGCCGCCCTGTTCCTCGTGTGCACCATGGCACCTGGCGGCGAGCCCGCTGTTCGCGACCTGCTCCAGGATGTGGCCGGGTTGCGACGATCGGTCAGTTTCCGCGCTCCGGATGCGGAACTGAGTTGCGTCGTCGGTATCGGCTCCGCTGCCTGGGACCGTCTCTTCGAGGGACCCCGCCCACGCGATCTGCATCCGTTCGTCGCGTTGACGGGCTCCCGGCACCGAGCCCCGTCCACCCCTGGTGACCTGCTCTTCCATCTGCGAGCCCACCACATGGACCTCTGTTTCGAACTGGCCCGGTTGATCGGCGAACGGCTCTACGGAGCGGTCGCCGTGGTGGACGAGGTGCACGGTTTCAAGTACTTCGACGAGCGCGACCTCCTCGGCTTCGTCGACGGCAGTGAGAACCCCGAGGGCGCAGTCGCGTCCGACGCGGTGTTCATCGCTGACGAGGACCCCGATTTCGCGGGCGGCAGCTACGTGATCGTCCAGAAGTACGTGCACGACCTTGCCGCCTGGAACGCGTTGCCCACGCAGGAACAGGAAAAAGTCATCGGTCGCACAAAGCTGGCGAACGTCGAAATGCCGGACGACATCAAGCCCGCAGACTCTCATGTCGCGCTGAACACCATCACCGACGCGGACGGAAACGAACGGAAGATCGTCCGTGACAACATGCCGTTCGGCAGCATCGGACAAAGGGAGTTCGGCACCTACTTCATCGGCTACGCGCGCACTCCCGAGGTGACCGAACAGATGCTGAGGAACATGTTCCTCGGTGACCACCCCCATGCCCACGACCGAATCCTCGACTTTTCCACAGCGGTCACCGGCTGTCTGTTCTACGTACCGAGCGCCGATTTCCTCGACGACCCACCCGCCGCGCCCGCCGGCGCTTCGGCGACCGAGGGCTCCTTGGGTATCGGCAGTCTCAAAGGAGCCTGATCACGTGTCCACGCCCAACGGTATGAACAACCTGCACCGCGAACTCGCGCCGATCACGCCCGAGGCATGGGCCCAGATCGAGGAGGAAGCCCGCCGTACGTTCCGGCGCAACGTGGGCGGCCGTCGTGTCGTGGACGTCACCGGACCCGACGGTCCCGCGCTTGCCTCGGTAGGTACCGGCCATCTCACCCGCATCGACGCGCCCGGAGCGGGCGTCACCGCTCTCCTGCGCCAAGCACAGCCCCTGGTCGAACTGCGCGCCCCCTTCAAGGTCGGTCGCGACGCGGTGGACGACGTCGAGCGTGGCTCGAACGACTCCGACTGGCAACCGGTCAAGGACGCGGCGCGCTCCATGGCGTTCACCGAGGACCGGGCCGTCTTCGAGGGGTACGAGGCAGCGGGCATCGACGGGCTGCGCAGGCGCACCTCCCATCCGGTCCACGGTCTGCCCGCGGAGACGCGTGAATACCCGGATGCCGTCAGCCGCGCGCTGACGACCCTGCGCCTGGCCGGAGTCGCCGGCCCGTATTCACTGCTGCTGGGCGCCGACGCGTACACCCTGGTGAGCGAGACGTCCGACCACGGCTATCCGATCACGGAGCATCTCAGCCGGATGCTGGACGCCCCACCGATCTGGGCGCCTGCGGTCGACGGCGCCTTTCTCCTGTCCACCCGCGGTGGGGACTTCGAACTGCGGCTCGGTGAGGACCTCGCGATCGGCTACACCGCGCATGACGCGAACGAGATCGAGTTGTACTTCCGCCAGAGCATGACGTTCCTCGTGTACACCGACGAGGCCGTGGTGGCACTCGGCTCGTGACCGCACGGCACCCGAAGCGGACGGGGAGTTGCCCCACAGGAGACGGCGATACGGATCCTACGGGGCGCCCAGGGACAGCACTGTCACGGTCGTCCGTCCGTCTGGCGCCTCGTAGCTGACGCAGTCACCGACACGGTGGCCGAGCAGTGCGCGGCCGAGAGGACTGTCGGTGGTGACCAACGTCTGGTCCAACGGCTCGGCCACGTCACCGATCTGGACCGTCTCCTCGGCGCCGTCCGCGAACCTTACGGTGAAGGTGCTTCCCAGACCGACCACATCGGTGCGGGGCGGACCAGCCTCTGCCGCCCCGTCCAGCCGCACGGTGATCTCGGTGATACGGGCGTCGACGCGGTCCAACTGAGTGGCACGCTGCAACTCGTCGGCCTGGTCGGCCGAGTCTCCCGCCGAGTCCGTGTCGCCCAGGGTTGCCGCGACCGCGTCGCGTTCGGCATGCAGATCCGCAAGCTCCTGTTCGAGCGCCCGACGGGCTTCGGCGCTGATCGGCCCGGCTTCACTGGTCATTCCTGCTCCCGTTGTGCAGGTGGAACAACTGGGTGACGATGGGCGATTCCGCTGTTTGCGAGCGTAGTCGCGAGCTCGCCGCACCGCCTTTCGGAGAGGGCGGCAGCCTGCTCGGGTGCACGAACCGCAAGGGTCGGCGGCGACACGCGCCGCGTGAACCGATGTGCCCCGGGTAGGAAAAAGGGTACGACGGGCGTCTGCTGATGATGGCCGCGCAGGACAGCTGGGGGCTCCCGTCGGGCGCTCCGCCGCCCGCCGAATCGGCAAAGGCCGGCGCGGCGCGCCTGGTGTACGAGCTCACCGGGTCGACGGCTCATCGGCTCTGCGGCCGCAGCTTGGCGGCCGGCGAGGACGCACGGCCTGCTGCGGTGTGCCCATTGTCGAGTCGGCCCACCTCGACGGAGGCGCGACTCGGCCCGGAGCAGATCCGCTGGACTCCGTTCGCCAAGCCATCGACGCTGGGCTGCCCACAGCCGTTCGTGACTACCTGGCGGGCCACACACCCGTGTAGGGACGCGGACGTCGCTAGCCTCGCCGTTTCACTTGGGGATGGCTGGTTCTGGGGCGGAAATACGAAAGTGCCTTCCTGACCTGGGACGATGAACCTTGCTGAGGGGTTCTGTC
>NZ_JBEYFS010000124.1:0-35001 GCF_040634475.1 Streptomyces sp. NPDC007095 | reverse complement strand
CCAGCCTCGGAGCTCCGGCCCCACCGACGGAGCGAATCACCTTTGCTGCGGGCGACAGAGCGAGCCCGAAGGAGGCGGCCGCGCTTGCCAGACACAGCGTGACGGCACGCAAGGGAGCGTCGTGCGGGGCCCTGATGAGTTGGCTGGTTTTCCAGCCCAGGATCAGCACGAACACCGTGCCGACGAATAACACTACTGTGATCATTGCCAACCCTGCCGATCGCCCAGCGCCGCCTGGACACGGTCGACCGATGGATCCGTGGACGGGGTCGAGTCGACGCAGTCCAGTACGGAGGCCCATTCAAGGATGATGGTGGCGACCAGTTCGGCCTCGCGTTCGTGCCCCTCGTCATAGGACGAGCGCCGAAGTGCCTTTTTGATGACATTCGTTGAAATGTCCGGAAACTGTTGCCTCAGGAATTCGTCGTCCGTATCAGGACCTTGATGATCCGCCATGATGTGGCCGAGCTCGTGCAGAATGATGTGGTCCTGGTGGATCTTGCTGGTCTCGAGTTGGTAGAAGATGTAGTCGGCCGAACTCGACGCGATCCACAGGCCGAAAGGGCCGGGTATGGGCAGGGAATGCGGCACAAGCCGGATCGGGCGTCCGCGCTGCTCTCCGAGCAGGTGGCACAGGACTTCGACTCTCAGCGGGGGCTGGATGTCGAGTTGCTGCAGCATGCGCCTGCAGCGTCGGCGTAACTTCCATTCGGGCAAGGTGTTCCCCCGAGCGTTTCTGGTCTTGTGGTCGGGTGCTGCGTGTGCGGCAGAGTTGGTCTTGTGGTCGGGTGCCGCATATGCAACAGGGCGTCGGCCGCGGGTAGCGAGAAGGAATCAAGTCACTTGTCGGGCGGGTTCTGACGCTCGGCCTGCTCCAGGCGGTAGACGACATCGAGGAGGTCCATGACCTGCTTGCGGCGTTCGGTCGACAACTGGCCGGCTCGCATCGCCATGAGTTTCGCGTCGCTGCCGGAGGAATCTTCTGCCAGCCGCTCCCGAGCTTCGGCCAGACGCTCCAACTGCTCCGTGATGCGATCGCCGACCTCGGGGTCGATGAAGTAGGCGGTCGACACTCCGAAGAAATCCGCCAGCGCGTCCATGTGCTTCAGGGTCGGGTTTGTCTTGGTGCCCTTCCGTAGCTGCCAGATGTAGCTCTGGGAGATCGTGACACCCCTCTGCCTGATGGCGGCCGCGACGTGCTCGTTGCTGAACTCGCCGCCTGCTTCGGACCGGATGGTCGCGAAGAGTTGGTTGAGCCTGTCCGCCAGGCTGCGGCTGGTCCCATGCGTCATCACGTCTCCTTGCTGCGCGCCCCCGACACCGGATTCCACTCAGATGAACGTGCGCAGAGTGTACCGGAGTGACAACAGTTGAAATGGGTCAACCCGTGCGCTAGCGTCCGGGGTGTTGATCTCAACTGCGGTGAAGCGGGCGCTAGTTGGATCTTGCTCGTGAGTCCATGGTCGGATCTGTGGTGGCTCCACGTGCGGGGGAGGGTGCTTGATGGCAAAGGACCAGGGGGGGCTCTACCTGCACGGACCGTCGCGAGACGCCCGCCCTGCGGCCGGACCGCGGCTGGAAGAGCGGGAAAGCGGCCTTGGCCGGGAGGTGCACCGGGTGCCCGTCCGCTGCCTGTCGGGGGTGAGCTCGCCGCGCATCTCCGGAGCGGACGCCGATCACGTTCGGGCGCTTGCCGGTCTGGGTGTGCCCTTACCGCCCGTCGTCGTCCACCGGGCGACCATGTGTGTTCTCGACGGGGTGCATCGGGTGCAGGCCGCGGTGCTGCGTGGCGAGAGCGAGGTCGAGGTCCACTACTTCGACGGCGGTGAGGACGAGGCGTTCATCCTTGCCGTGCAACTCAATTCGGCACACGGCAAGCCGCTCTCCTTCGCCGACCGTGCGGCCGCCGCGGAACGGATCATCGCGTCCCATCCGCACTGGTCCGACCGGCGCATCGCAGCCGTGACATATATGGCGCCGAAGACCGTGGCTGCCCTTCGAAGACGTTCGACCGAGGACGAGGCTCGGTTGAACAAGAGGGTGGGGATGGACGGGCGTGAGCGCCCGGTGAATCCTGCCGAGCGGCGCCTTCTGGCTGCGGATCTGTTGGCGAAAGACCCCGAAGCGCCGTTGCGAAGGATCGCACAGCAGGTGGGAATCTCCTTGGCGACCGCGAGCGATGTGCGCCAACGAATGCTCCAGGGCCGGGACGTGCTACCGCCGAGACTTCAACAAAAGGGAGCGGTGGTCGGCGCCGGCCAGGGGGAGGCGGAGCAGCGTGAACACGCGGGAGATGGCTGGGAACGCCGTGCAGGCCTGCCGATATCGGCCCCCGATGTCCCCGCCGTACTGGAGAGCCTTCGCAGGGACCCGTCCATGCGTCTCTCCGAGCCGGGGCGCAGCCTCCTTCGGCTGCTGAGCATCCATCCCTCGGAAGCGGCTGAATGGCAGCAGCTGGTACGCGGTGTACCTCCACACCGTGCCACCCTCATGGCCCGCGTGGCGCGAGGCTACGCGGAAGCCTGGCTCCAGGTCGCCCGGAGTCTTGAGCAGGATCTCTGACCCAGATTCCTGGCAGCGCGGACCGGCAAGCGAATCGTGGCGGGCAGCTCTTTGCCGTCCCCTCATCATGATCGGCCGCAGTGGCGGGGTTGGGGACGCTTGCGCCGATCAGACGCGTCCTCGTTGACAGGGATGACCGCACACGCCGCAAAACGGCTCCGCCGCTACACCGCGTGGGGCCTTGCGCAGGCCGCGTTTGGCTCCTTGCCCATCGAGAGCACAAGGCCGTAGGCGCCCGCCTCACGCCCCACGCGCCACCAGGGTCCGTCCCTGCCGGAGCCGGGACGGTGACCGGGGGTGCGTCCCCCGTCGTGATGTAGGGGATCAACGTGGAAATCTGCGGGTCCGCGCGCGATGCGCAGATCCGCGGACCTCCGGTGACTGACGCTCCGTCAAGTCTGTTGCGCCGCGTGGGGCCACCCATAGGTGTGACCTCGGACATGGGTGGCCCGAGGCCGACCGCCGCGTGGGTCCATGTATCGCCGTGAGCTGACGCATCGTCAGTGGATCTCGCGCCCCAAGAGCTCGGATCTGGACCGTGACCTGGGCCTTCTCGTCTTGATTCCCCAGGCCGCCTTGCGGGACGCGTATTGAGACCGGAGCGCGATGCGCGCTCTTTGAAATTTCTGTTCGGGTTTCACTGTGGATTCTTCGTTCGTTTGGTGGCAGCGACGCATCCGGCGGGTTGCTGAGTTCGTTCCGAGCTGTCATGCCATGTGGGAATCAGAGATTCCGGATGTTTGTTCGTGAAATCTCTTGAGCGGTCAAATGGCAGCTGCCTACTGTTCAGAGGTCCACCTTCCCGGCCGAATTCCGGAAGCGGATCGCCGTGTTCTGCAATCGGAACAGCGGCCACCTGCAAATTGAAAGGGTGTGAATCAAGCGTGACGCTCATAGCGGACCACCTCGCCATGCGTGAACGAGCCGGCGCCATCGTGGCGATGGCGGTTGCCCGCGCATGGAAGGATTCGGAGTACCGGCGCGACCTCGTCGCGAGACCGAAGGCCGTTCTCGCGGAGGAGGGCTTCGAGTGCCCGGACGGCGTCGACCTGGAGATCGTCCAGGACACGCCGACGGCGAAGTACGTCAGCCTGCCGCCCGACGCGGCGGACAGCACCACGTCCGTGTCCCTGGTCGAGCAGGCTCTTCCGCTCGAGACCGGCCGGGAACTGCGGCTGGTGCAGAGCAGCGAAACCAAGTGGTACATCGTGTTGCCCCAGGCCCCGGCCGGTCTTCAGCTGGAGGGGACGCCGGAGCTGGTCCTGAACCGTGCCGCAGCCGTCGAGAACGGCTGGGTGTGGACCATCACCAACGTGGCCGCGGTGGCGGAGGCGGCGGCGGTCGCCCTCGCCGTCATTACCTGAGCCGGTACGACGTACGGAAAAAGACCCGTGACGGTTCTTCCTGAGCCGTAGCGGTGGCCGGGGGCCGGCGCGCGCGTTGGCCCCCGGAATTCCCTCGGCTATACGGCCGCTTCGGTGCAAAGCTGGCTTTTCAACGTGCGGCACCCCCTAGGTGTGCCGTTTTTGCCCGGTCCTGTAATGGGAGTGATGAACCATGTCCGCAGCCATGCGAGACGGCGAATTCTATTCACTGCTCGGCGATACATCCGGTGTTCCGTACGACTACATCCGTGACGTCGCATGGACGAAGCGGACCCTGGAGAGATGGCTCGTTGACAAGGCGTTCCGCGACCGCTTCTCGGAAGACGCCGCAGAAGCCCTGAGGGGCATCGGATCACCGCTCACCCCGGAGCAAGTAAGACCCTTCCTCGGTGACAAGGAGGAGACGGACGGCGATGACCGTGAGATTCTGCTCTCGGCGCGTCGTTATCGGGCCTTCCTGATGGAGAAGCTCGACCATCGTGCAGAATTACGCGCCCATGGCCAGACGACCACGGACCGGCGCATGGCCGCGTGGCGGGCGCGTCAGATGAAGCGGTGCAACGGGGAACTCGGGGCATCCCGCTCGCAGGCCATCGTGCACGCCCCGGCCGCATTCGAGCTGTCCAAGGGCTGCACCGTCGGCTGCTGGTTCTGCGGCGTCGCCGCCCCGAAGTTCGACCACACCTGGCCGTACACCGACGAGCACGCCGCACTCTGGCGCGAAACCCTTCGGGTGATGGATGCGACCATCGGCGAGCCGATGCGTGACGCATTCCTCTACTGGGCGACCGATCCGCTGGACAACCCGGACTACGAGCACTTTCTCACGGCCTTCCATGAGGCCCTCGGCCAATGCCCGCAGACCACCACGGCGATCGGCCACAAGGACGTGGAGCGCACCCGGCGGCTGCTGGAGCTGGCGCGCGGACGAGGTTCGAAGGTTGACCGCTTCTCGATCATCGCTGTCAGCGCCTTGCACCGGATCGAGGAGGCGTTCACCGCCGAAGAGCTGCTGCATGTCGAGTGCATCCCGCAGAACAAGGGAGCGGCCAAGTCGTTCCGCAAGTCCAACGCCGGGCGCGCCCGGAAGTTCGCGCACAAGCGCAGCGACGAGCTGGTGCCCGAGGACGCCAGCTCGACCATTGCGTGCGTCTCGGGCTTCCTCTTCAACATGGTCGACCGCAGCGTACAGCTGATCACGCCGTGCGATGCGTCCGACCGCTGGCCACTGGGCTACTGGGTCCTGGACAAAGGGACATTCGACACCGGAGCGGAACTGAGCGAGCTCATCGAGACCATGATCGCGAAGAACATGCGGACCCGGCTGCGGCTCCAAGACCCGGTGCGTCTGCGCCCCGACGTGAAGGTGACTGTCGCCGACGGAGAACTTCGGGCGGTCTCGCGTGGGCAGCACCTGACCCTCGGCCAAGGAGATTTGGACGACCTCGCCGAGTGCCTGACCCGGGGTATGGCCAGTGCGGAGGAACTTGCCGTGCGCCGCGAGAAGCGCGCCGGCGTTCCCCTCACGCAGACCCTCGCCTGGCTCAACTCGCTCTTCGACGAGGGCCTGCTCGACGAGGAGCCCGAGCCTCCCGCTTCCGAGCCCGCTCCGGTGGCGCTGGGCATGCCGGCCCGTGCCGCCTCATGACGGACACGCACGGAATAACTGAGGCCGACGGCATGACCGACTCGCACCGTGGTGCACCGCTCGTACAGGCCACGAACACGCGCTTCGACACCCCGCTCGAGTTGACCAGCGGACGTGTCCTGCCCGGGTTCGGCCTCTCGTACGAGACGTACGGCCGACTGGCCCAGGACGGCGCAAACGCCGTCCTGGTCTGTCACTCGCTCACCAAAGGCGCCCACGCGGCGGGTCGCCGTACGGCACAGGACGCCCGCCCCGGCTGGTGGGACGCGGCGATCGGCCCAGGTTGCATGCTCGACACCGACCGGTACTTCGTCATCTGCTCGGACGTCCTCGCCGGTGGAGAGTCCACGGGGCCGGCGAGCACCGACCCGGCCACGGGACGCCCGTACGGGGCCGCCTTCCCCGTGGTCACGATCGAGGACATGGTCAACGCCCAACGCAGACTGATGGAACGCCTCGGGATCGCACAACTGCACGCTGTGATCGGCGGCTGTTTCGGCGGTCAGCAGGCACTGCAGTGGGCCATTTCCTACCCTGACGCGGTCCGCAACGCCGTCGTCATCGGAACCGGACCCGACACCTCCGCACACACGATCGCGATTTTCTCCGTGCTGCGCCATCTCATCCGGAGCGACCCGCACTTCAACGACGGTGACTACTACGCCGGCTCCGGCCCAGTCCGCGGCCTGGCCAGCGCTCTGGTAGCCGCCGTACCGCTGTGGATGAGCCGTGACGCGATGGGGCAGCGGTTCGCCCGCCGGACCGTCGGAGGGCAGCCGCCCCGGTACACCCTGCGTGCGGAGTTCGCGGTCGAGGCGTTCCTCGACAACATCGCGAACCAGCCACGCCCCGCCATCGACCCCAACGCACTGCTGCACCTGATGCGCGCGGAGGAGTACTTCGACCTCCCCGGCCGCTACGGCAGCCTAGGGACGGCCCTGAAACCCGTGACCGCTCGCACCCTGTTCGTCAGCTACCGCTCCGACTGGCGCTACCCGCCAGAGGAGACCGACCTGATGCACCAGGTCTTGCTGCGCCAGGGCACGTCCTCGCGCCACGCCGTCCTGGACAGCACGCTGGGGCACGGCGGGTTCCTCTACGAGGTCGAGGCGCTCGCCCACGAGGTCACGCCCTTCCTGGCCGAGGAGGACGCCCTATGACCCCTGCACAACTGCGTGGCGTGGCGTGGGAGCAGGTGTGTCGGCACATCGACGGCTTGTCGATCGGCACCACTATGGTCGCGCTGCACCGACGCGATGTCCTCGCCCGGCTGCTGACCGACGAACCTGTGGAGGTGCAGGACCTCGCCCGGAGCGTAGCCGCCAATCCCGGATACCTGCACGTTGCCCTCGGTCTGATGGCCAATCAGGGATGGCTTGTACCTCACGCGCCTCAAGGGTCCGTCGACACGTTGGGCTACCTGCCCACCCGCCACGGCCGTACCGTCATGACCGCACTCGCCGCCTCCTACGCGTCGGCGACCACGTTCCTTCTCCTGGCCCAGCGGCTCGGCCGGGTGCTATTCACGGACCGCGACCGGGAGGGCGAGCAGGAACTGGCCGCGGTACGCGACCACATGCGAGCCGAGTGGCATGTGCCCGGCGATTTCCGCCCGATCGCGCCCCGGCTTCAGGTACTGGCTCACCTGGACGGCCACATCACGGCGCCCTTGGTGGCCCATCTGGCCAGGCGTGGTCTCCTGAACGCGGACACGGACATCATCTCCTTCACCGCCGATCACCGCGCCAACCCTCGTGCTCTGAGGACCGCCTGCGAGATCCTCGCGCACCAGGGATGGGCCACCGTGTACGACGACATCGCCCGGCTCACGCCGCTGGGCGCCGTCGCCGCCGCTTACGCGCGCCAGTACTGGCACCCCGTCAGTTATCTGCCCGCGCTCAGGAACGTGGACCACCTGCTCTTCGGCGGCCCTGCCGCGGCCGACGCCGTCCCCGACGAGGACGCGCACCTCGACAGGGAATTGGACATCGTCTTCAGCGGGGACGTGTTCACCGCTACCTGCCGGGAACCCTTCCTGGACGTGTGCCTGCCCCTCTTCGACGAGCCGGACCTCGACCGGCAGCCCGCCCTCGTCGTCGACTCGGGATGCGGGGACGGGACCCTGCTGCACACCCTCCATACCGCGATACGCGACCGCACGGCCCGCGGCAGACGGCTCACCGACCGTCCGCTGCTCATGGTCGGCGTGGAGCCCAGCCCCGTGGCTCGGCACATCACCGCCGAACGGCTCGCGCGGGCGGGCATCCCTCATCTCGTCATCGACGGCGACATCACCGATCCCGACAGGATGGCGCGCCAACTGGCCGGGCACGGACTGGACGCCGCCGACGCCCTGCACGTCAGCAAGTCCGTCATCCACGACCGGAACTTCCGGGCAGGGCGGCCCCGTTCCCTACCCGACACGGCCCGGCCGCCCCGCATGCTCCGCTTCTTCGCCGATTCCGACGGGCAGGCGATCACCCCGGACGCCATGGCCCGCGATCTGGCCGCGCACTTCCACAGCTGGCGCGCTCTCGCCCGCCGTCACGGTCTCGTCGTCATCGAGGCCCATGCCCCCGACGCGACGCGGGCGGCGATGCTCAACGGCACCACCCTGGCGACCGATCTCGACGCCACGCACGGCTACTCCCGTCAGTACCCGGTGGAACCACAGGTGTTTGCCTGGGCGGCCGAAGTGGCCGGATTCCGCAGCGTTCGACATCACGACCTTGGCACCGCGAACAGCGGACATACGATGCTGACCATCGACCACTTCACAACGCGTGAGGAGCGATGATGGTGCTGTCCGTCGAGGGCGTGTGTGCCGGATACCGCGGACGACCCGTCCTGACGGACGTGAGCCTGGACTTCGGACCGGGCGTGCACGTCCTGCTCGGCCCCAACGGAGCAGGGAAGACCACCCTGTTCCGGGTACTGGCCGCGGTACTCAAGCCCACTTCTGGGCGGGTGCTGATCGCCGGCCGCGATCCACACCACGACCCTGGCGCCAAACGGCTGATCTCCGTGACCGCGCACCGGGCCGCGCTCTCACCCCAGTTGACCGTCGGCAGAAACCTCGGCTACTGGGCCCGTGTCCTCGACCTGCCGGCTGCGCTGCGCGAGCAGCGCATCACCGACGTCGTCTCCGAGCTGCACCTGCACGACCTCGTCGACCGGAACGCCGGAACCCTCAGCCGCGGCCAGACCCAACGCGTCGCGCTGGCCAAGGCACTGCTCTCCGATCCTCCCGTCCTGCTTTTGGACGAACCCACCACAGGCATGGACCCGGCGGCGACCGCCGACCTCAGGGAGCGACTGCGGGGACTCGCTGCAGACGGTCGTACGATCATCGCCTCCACCCACAACATGAGCGAGGCCCAGGCACTCGCCGACGATGTCACGGTGCTGAGCGCCGGCCGCATCGCCGGGCGCGGAACTCCCGCCGAACTGCGCGAGGAGATGGTCGGACTCGGCATGCGCCTGCGCATCCGTGCCCGCCTGGATCCCACCGAAGCGCTCCGCCGTCTCGGCCACGAGCCCGTCCCCGACCGTGAGGGCGCGGTCCTGGTCGAGGTCGCCGGCGACAGCGAGACCGAGACCCTCATCGAGGAGCTCGTTCGTCAGGGAGTAGGGCTCAGAGAGGTCGCCCAGGCCAGCAACGCCCTGGAAGACGTCTTCCTCCACCTCGACAACCAGACCCACCACCAGCCCGCCTACCAGACCTGGGACCAGCAGTGACGGCACCCGCCGGAATCCCCCGCCCGTTCGCGCTCACCCACGCGCTCATCTGGCGTCTGCTACATGAGGGCAGACGCCATCTGCTCGCCCCGGTGCTGCCCTTCGTCGCGGTGCTCGCCCTCATGGTGCTCACTTCCCTGCGCGGCAGCGGAGCGGTCAACGGCGCCGGCTCCTTCCTCGACGTCGCCGCCCGCTACACCAGCGGCGGCCACGCCGTCACCATGGGTATCCTGCTGACGCTGGGCCCGGCCCTGGCCGCGTTCTTCAACGCCGTGTCCGTGACCCGTGCCGTACAGGGCCTGGTGGGCGCGGAGGTCACCCGGGGCGGCTTCGAGGAACTGCTCAGCGCCCCCTACACACCCAGGCGCATCGCTACAGCCGTCCTCGGCTACATGGCCGCCGCGGCGACCGGGTTCTGGGCCGCCTACATGGCCATCGTGGCCCTGGCCACGGGCCTGCTCGTGGCCACGACATCAACGCGGCTCCACCTGGACGCGGGATACACGGCACTGTCACTCCTCCTGCCTCTGCTCATCGCCCTGACGAGCGGCAGCCTCGCCCTTTTGGTCAGCTTGTTGTTCCCTCGCCTCACCCAGATCGGCGGCGCGGCGGGCCTGTCCGGCGGAAACCTGGGCAACGTGATCGCCATGCTGCCCGCGATCGGCTCGCTGTTCGCCCTGACGTACGGGCTGCCGCACCTGGGGGCCACCCGGTTGCTGCTGGCCGCCGGAGGCATCACGTTCCTCATCGCCGTTGCGTCGGTTGCCGTCGTCGCCGCCTGCTTCAGCCCCGAGACGGCACTCGATTCCTGACACGTCGATTCCCTCCCCCTACCGCAAGGAGACATGCCCTATGGCTGGCAAAACGATCGTGCGATGCTCTGCAGGGCACCTGTTCACGGCGACGTGGGTCCCGCTGATCGGCATCAAATCGATACGCCTCACGCCCAGCCGCCGCTACGCGAGGTGCCCGGTCGAGCGGCACTGGGGCATGGTGACGAAGACCGACAGCATGAACCTGAGTCAAGCCGAACTCGCATCGGCACAAGCCCACGACGCGGGTCTGCAGTGACCCGCTAAGCGGCCCCCTGAATCTCCCGGATGTTTGTCCCTATTGAGCCCCCCACCGCGCTGGTGACACGGCATGCACATCTGAGGGATTTGTCTAGTTCTCGTACGGAGCAGGGCGGGATGAAACCCCGGTGGACCGTCCCTCACGATGCGCCTGGGCGGCAGGACCGCCACCCGCGTACGCTGCATGGCAGATATCACGGAGTTGTCCCAGGTCGCGGCCGTTTGCGTCCGCGACGAAGTCGAACGTGACCGGTACGACAGGCGTCCCCCGGTGTGTGGGAGGTGCGGTTTCTGGCTTGTGCAGGCACTGCTCGATATCAGAGGACGACGAAGGCGCTTTTGTCGAGGTCGGACGAGTCCCCTCATGCGCCCGTCTGGCCTCGTCAGGAGCTGCGCTTGCAGCCACGCGGTGCCCTCGATGACCTCTTCCGGCAGCCCCGCCGGTGGACAGCCGGTAGACAGACGCCTTTGGACGGTGCGTCACGGGATGGCATGGGTCAACCTGTTGCGCCTGCTCTGATCGAAAAAACGTCACCGGACAGCACGACGAGGCACCAGGCAACACGAACGCTCACGGTCTCGTAATGCGTAGGTCTCGGGTTCGAATCCAGTTGCCCGCGACACCGGCGTGGGACTCGCAAGCGCTGGTCGGGCCGCTCCGAACCAGGGACTTCCCAGGGACTTTTCAGGGACTTTCAGCTCTGTCCCGGGGACTTTCCAGGGATTTTTCGCTGAGTAAGCGAGAAAGGGTCTGACAGCTTCGAAAGACACAAAGCCCCAGGTCAGGGTCGGTTTGCTGTCGGTCGATGCCGCTCAACAGGCCGTGTTCCCGTGCAGTCCACGTGGGCCGGGCGAGGACGCGCAGAGGGGGACCTGGCGGGCACCGCGAGAGCCATCCGACGGTAGTGCCGCCGTGGACGCTGTTCCGGGTGAACTCGCCCTTGAACAGCGCCACTTGGCGGCGTTGCCGCACTCGCTAGTACGTGTAGAAGCCCGAGCCGGACTTCCGGCCGAGCCGGCCCGCGTCCACCATGCGCTGGAGCAGCGGGGGAGCGGCGTACAGCGGCTCCTTGTACTCCTCGTACAAGCGGCGCACCGACACGCCGCTCACCTGCCGGTCTCCCGCCGATCGCCTCGTCGACCACATGCTGCACGTACCGGCTGTGCTCCCAGGCCGATTCCTGCCCGCAGCCCGGGCAAAGCACTGAGATCCCGGCGGCGGTCCGCACGATGATCCTGACCAGGTCGTCGCCTGTCTCTACCGCCTCGACCAGCACCGAAGCCAGGTGAGGAAGCAACGCCGTCAACTCGACATCACACGCCACCAGCCTGCTCCAACAGGCCACCCACCCGTGCCAGAACCGAGAAGACGATCAACGGCTTCGGAAATCTTGTCAGAGCCTAAATCCGATAGACCCTCCGGATGCGCGCCGGCGGAAGGGGAAGGGTCCGCCCGCGGCAGCCCGCCGGTGCGGAGCGTGCGGCAGTGGCGTTCGTAGCGGGGGCTGCGCCTGCGGTAGCCGGACAGTGTGTCGACGGTCACGTGAATTACACGACAGCTGACGAGGTGATCGACACGGCCGTAGCACAGCTTTCCGGTGGCTCCAAGCTGTCGAATCTCCGGAACATCGGCTGATCGCCGACGGCACCCCCGTCGGGCGTGCCTGCGCCGATTGTTGAGGAGTACCGATGCATCTGGGATCTGAGCGGAGTCTAGGTAGTCAGCCGCGGAGCATCCGCAGGACAGTGGTCCGTCGGTACGACCGTCGGACCACTGTCCTGACCAGGCAACATTGCCTTGACGAGTTCGGTTTGGTCGCGGCCGAGCTGGCGGTGAAGTACGACTTGGTCCGGACGGCGGAGAACGACGTGGGCAACACCCCCTACAACGCGATCGGCCCTGGAGGCGCTTCCCACATCGGGTAGACCGTGTACTTGTCGGAGTGATTGCGGCCCCGGGAGACCTCCACCGTACGGATCACCGGTTTCAACAGAGAGCGACGGTCGTCGTGGTCGGCGGCTTTCCAGAGATCCAGGATTTTGACGAACATGCTTCGGTCCGGTCGGGGTAGGACCGTCGGCTGGTCCTGAAGTCGATGCTTCAAAGTCTCCTCCTCCGCCCGCAGTCCGGCGCGCTGCGTCTCCAATTCCGCTCGCTTGCGCCGTGCGGCGTCGGCCGATACCAGGCCATCAAGCACGGCGTCGGTGAGCTTGTCCTCCCTTGTGGTGATCTCTGTGAGCACCCCCTCGATTTCCCGAAGTCGGCGCACCGCCTGCTCTACGGCCGGGGATTCCGGGTTCGACACCACCTCGACAGCTTGTTGGCCCACTGACGTCTCCAACGTGGGTTCCTGCTCGACGAGATCGCGAAGCCACTGCACCACTGCTTCCTCGGCCCCCGCCAGCGTGGCGTACACCCCGTTCCCGGGACAGTCCTTGAACTTCATGTGCCGAGTGCAGCGATACAGCACGTCACGAGGATCAGGCACGCTGTTGACCCACGGACGCTGCACCTTCTTCGCCCGGAGCATCGAGTGCATCGAGCGGCGGCAGCCGGCGCAGCTCAGGAGCCCCGAGACGCTGTACTTCGCCCGGAAGCTGTGGCCCTTGTCGTCGCTGCTGGACAGTCGCCGCTCGACGTAGGCATCCCAGAGGCGCTCGCACTCCATCGTGTCGTCGATCACCGCGTCGTGCGCGCCCCGGTAATAGAGGTAGGTCGTGAGGTCTCGGTGCAGCGATGTGCGTTCCAGCTTCGTCCCGCCGTCTGGCGTCTCGACTGTGCGGTGCAGCAGTTCAGGAATCTGGTAGCGGACGAAGCCCAGACCGAAGCCGGAGTCGAGGATCTGGTAAAGGGCTCCGGCATCGATGTCGGTGCCGGTGTAGTGCTTCACGCCCTGCTCTTTCAGCCACAGCACCATTCCACGCACCGACTCACCGGCCGCGTACCGCCGGTAGAGAGACGCCAGGATCGGTCCCGTCACTGGGTCGATCTTCAGGATCCCGTCCTTGCACCGGGGGCAGGTGAGGAGCTGCTTGCCGCGCTCCGGGGGAGGGCAGGCGTCGCAGCGGAAGTAACCGAACCGGCCGCGGGAGCCGTGCGCCAGGCCGGCCCGGCGGCGCCGCTCGATGGTGTCCTTCCACGAGTCGGACTTCTGGTTGGACTCCAACTCCGCGATGTTCAGCATCTGGGCGATCGCGAACTTGCCGATCGTCGTCCTGCCGTCGAAGTCCTCGCGTGCAGCCCGGACCTCTATGCCGTAGTTGGTGAGGGTGTCGAGGTGCTGGAGCGACTCCCGCAGATTGCGGCCGAAGCGGGACCAGATCCAGAGGATCAGCACGTCGAACTCACGCCGCCGCGCCATGTCGATGATGTCGGCGATGCTGCGGTCGTCGAACGCGCGGCCGGACTTTCCGATATCGATGATCGGATCCATCACGATCTCGATGTCCTCGCCTTGCGCCAGTTTCGTGGCGTGCTCCACCTGGAGCTCCGGACTGATCATGTCGGGCCGGTCCTTGGAGACCCGAACGTAGATGATGCCGCGTTTGCGGCGTTGATCAGGCTGTGGTTGAGGGAGCGAGGCCCCTACGGGGAAAGCGGGAGCCGGAACGGTGGGGCGGAGGCGGATCGGAGCTGGGTCTTGCATGGCAGTGATGTTAACTCGGAGCCACGAACGACGCCCCGAACATCGCCACCACGTGCTGGGCGCCGAGCCCGATCGTGCGCGGCCACGAGAGGCGTTCATCGGGTCGGACAACCGCTCCGGGCGCGGGCGTCCGCCCGTCGCCGTGCAGTTTCCAGCGCACGCCGAGGTCCATGGTGAGCTTCGCTTTCTTCGTACGTGAAACTTTGTCCGGACCATTGTCACGGGTACCTGGTGGTTCTACGCTCGCACGGTCTTACTCATGAACTGCGTTCATGTTTCTGATCGGAGGCTTGATGAGTGCGAGACCCCGTCTGGCTGTTCTCCTCGCCGCAGTGGCCACCTTCGCGGCCGTCGTCGTCCCCTCCGCCTCGGCCCACGCGGCGCCGAAGGCCCCCCGGACCGCCGTCCTCGACGGCACCCGGCTCCAGCAGACCCGACTGCGCCTCGACCGCGGAGATCCCCAACTGAAGCGCACGCTCGCGGGCTTGACGGCCCGCGCCGACAACTGGCTGGCCCAGGGCCCCTGGACGGTCGTCGACAAACCCAAGCCGGCCCCCGGCGGCGACGTCCACGACTACCTGAGCCAGGCCCCGTACTGGTGGCCCTCCCAGCCGAAGACCGCCGACAACCCCTGGGGCTGCCCGTACGTCCAGCGTGACGGCCGGCGCAACCCCGAGGTCGACACCGGCACCGACCGCCAGGACGTCGAGAAGGTCTTCGACTCGACGTACGACCTCGCGCTCGCCTGGTACTACACCGGCAGGAAGCAGTACGCCGAGAAGGCCGCCACCGTCCTGCGCACCTGGTTCCTCGCCCCGGCCACCCGGATGAACCCGAACCTCGACCACGGACAGTTCATCCCCTGCAAGTACGACGGCCGGGCCATCGGCATCATCGACTTCTCGCAGTCCTACACCAGCGTCCTGGACGCGATCGCGATCCTGGAGACGGGCGCCCCCGGCTGGTCGAAGAGCGACCGCACCGCCATGCGCGCCTGGAACACCGACTTCCGCGACTGGCTGGAGAACAGCGCCTTCGGCGGCGAGGAGGGCGCCGCCGAGAACAACCACGGCACCTTCTACGACATGCAGCTCGCCGCCCTGGCGTACGCGACTGGCGACGAGGACCTCGCCCGCAGGACCGTCCTCGGCGCGGAGTCCAGGCGGATCGACCCGCAGATCGCCGCGGACGGCAGCCAGCCCCAGGAGCTCACCCGCACCCGCAGCTGGCACTACTCGACCTTCGACCTCGTCGCCTACACCCGCCTCGCGGCCATCGGCCGGCACGTCGGCGTGAACCTGTGGCGGTACACGGGGCCGGACGGCCAGACCCTGGCCAAGGCGGTCGACTATCTGCTGCCCGCCGCGACGGGCGCCGCGCCGTGGCCCCACCCGGAACTGGAGTTCCACCGCTACGCGGCGAGCGACATCGTGCACGCGGCGGCCGACGCGGGGGACCGGGCGGCCCGGGCCGCGGTGCCGGAACTCGAGACACCGCCCGGCGGCGACCTGTGGGCGCTGCGGCCCGCCGCCGAGCAGCTGGACTCGATCGCCGGCTGACCGGAGGGCGTACGAACACCCTGATCAGGGGCTCCTGAGCGGCCGCTTAGGATGGGGATGTCCCCACCGTCCCCACCGGCACCCTCAGGAGCCCCGCCCGTGACCGCCGAAGCCCCCGCCGCCCCCGCCCTCTCCTACGGGCGGCTCCTCCCCGTCACCGTCCACTTCGACGACCTGGACGCACTCGGCCTGCTCCACAACGCCCGCTACCCGGTCATGGTCGAACGCGCCTGGACGGCCCTCTGGAACGACCAGGGCTTCCTGGCCTACGAGGGCGACTGGGAGGCGGCGGGCGACTTCTGCAACGCGGTCAAGGAACTGCGGATCAGCTATGAGGCCCCGGTCAACCGCCCCGGCGGGTACGCCGTCCACCTCTGGCTGGAACGCCTGGGGAACACCGGACTGACGTACGGCTTCCGCTTCTGCTCGGCCGACGGCGCGCTCACGTACGCGCACGGGACGCGGGTCCTCGTCCGGCTCGACGCCGCGACGCTGCGCCCCACGCCCTGGAGCGACCGCTTCAGGGCCGTGGGTCGGGAACTGCTGCGTTCGCAGGACTGACCTTCGGCCGGTCGCGCTCGCCCGCGCGCAGTACCCCCGCGAACGCGGCAAGGCCGCACGCCAGCACCGTGACCAGCCCGAACGACACCACCAGGCTCGTCGCCTGCGCCAGCGTGCCGATCGCGCTCGGCGCGACCAGACCGGAGGTGTACGTGATGGTGGCGACGCCCGCGATGGCCTGACTGGGACTGGGGCCGCTGTGCCCCGCCGCCGCGAAGCAGAGCGGGACGACGACCGCGATGCCGAGACCCATCAGGGCGAAGCCGCTCATCGCCACGGCGGGGTGGTTCGCGAGGACGACGAGCAGCCCGCCGAGCACGGCGAGACCGCCGCCGGCCCGCACCGTGCGCACCGCGCCGAACCGGTTGACCACCGCGTCGCCCACGATCCGGGCCAGCGCCATGGTCAGCATGAATCCGGTCGTCGACGCGGCCGCCAGACCGGCCGAGCTGCCCAGCTCGTCCTTCAGATAGACCGCCGACCAGTCCAGACTGGCGCCCTCCGCGAACACCGCGCAGAAGCCGACCGCGCCGATGAGCAGGGCGGACTTGGGCGGGAGCGCGAAGCGCGGCGGCGGGGCCTCGTCCTCGGCCGGTCGCAGGTCCAGCACCCATCGGCAGGCGGTGACGCCCAGGACCGTCAGGACCCCGGCCGCCAGCGCGTGGTGCAGGCGCGCGTCCGAGCCGAGGTGCGCGGCGAGGGTGCCGCCGGCCGAGCCGACCAGGGCTCCCGCGCTCCACATGCCGTGCAGTCCCGACATGATCGACTTGCCGAGGCGGCTCTCGATCTCGACGCCGAGCGCGTTCATCGCCACGTCCGCCATGCCTGCCGAGGCGCCGTAGACGAAGAGGGCCGGGCACAGCGTGTAGATGTTCGGCGCGAGGGACGGGAGGATCAGCGACAGCGTCCACAGGGACATCAGCCCGCGCAGCGCGGTACGGGCGCCGAAGCGGTGGCTGATCCTGCCCGCCAGCGGCATCGCGACGGAGGCCCCGATCGCCGGGCACGCGAGGGCCAGTCCGAGCTGGCCGGTGCTGACGGACGCGTGGTCCTGGATCCAGGGGACACGGGTCGCGAACGAGCCCGTCACCGCTCCGTGCACCGCGAAGACGGCGGCCACGGCGTACCGCGCCCGCTTCACCTCGCGCAGGTCGTAGACCACGTAACCCATCTTTCCCGCCCCTCCAGGCTCCGCTTCCCGCGCTGCCGCCGTAAACTATCAGGAACCCTGCCTGATAGATAGGTGATTTACTGGCCGTCGACCGAGCGACTGATCTGGGAGGATCCCGGCATGCCCGCATCACCGAGCACCGCCCGGGCCATCAACGACCGCCTCGCACTGCGCCTGCTCCAGCAGGAAGGCGCCCTGACGGCAGGGCAGTTGAAGCAGCTCACCGGACTGTCCCGGCCCACCGTCGCCGACCTCGTCGAACGCCTCACGGCCGCCGGACTGATCGAGGTGGTGGGGGAGTCCGGGGAGCAGCGCCGAGGCCCCAACGCCCGTCTGTACGGGATCGTCGCCGACCGGGCCCATCTCGCCGCCCTCGACGTCCGCACCGAGGGCGTCTCGGTCGTCGTCTCCGACCTCCTCGGCAGGGAACTGGCCAGGGCGTCGGTGCCGATCGCGGACGGCACCGGTACCGGGCCCGCCGTCGAGCAGGCGGTCACGCTGGTCGAACGCGCGGCCAAGGAGGCCGGGGCGGATCGCCTGCACACGGTCGGCGTCGGCGCCCCCGGCCTCATCGACCCCGCCACCGGCGAACTCCGCGACTCCTCCGGCCTGCCCGAATGGCACCGCCGCCTGGTCGCCGCCCTCCAGGAACGGCTGCCCGCCCATGTGATCGTCGAGAACGAGACGAACCTCGCCGCCCTCGCGGAGCAGCGTGAGGGTGCCGCCCGCGACCGCGACACGTTCGTCCTGCTCTGGCTCGGCCACGGCACCGGTGCGGCCGTCGTCCTCGACGGCAGACTCCGTCGTGGTGCGTCGGGCGGCACGGGCGAGATCGGCTTCCTGCCGGTACCGGGCACGACGACGCTGCCCTCGGCGACGGACTGCGAGGGCGGGTTCCACTCCCTGGCGGGGTCCGCCGCGATCGCGGAACTCGCGGCCGGCTACGGGTTGGTGGCGACAGCGGTGTCGCCCGGCGAACCGGAGGCGGCGACGCTGGTGAGGCAAGCGGTGGCGACCCTTCCCTCCCCTTCCCCTGCCTCTTCTTCCTCCGGAGCCGACCGTTTCCTCTCCGCCCTCGCCGACCGCCTCGCCATCGGCGCGGCGTCCGTCGTCGCCGTTCTCGACCCGGGGTGCGTGGTGCTCGGCGGTGAGGTGGGGCAGGCGGGCGGGGAGGTGCTGGCAACGCGGGTCGGCGAGCGACTCACCCGGATGTCCCCGCTGCCGGTCGAGGTGCGCGCGAGCACGCTGGGCGGCGGTGCGGTACTCCGCGGAGCCCTCCTGACGTCCCGGGAATCAGCCCAGGACGACCTCTTCGCGCCGCGCTCACGGTGATTCGATGCGGGCGCGCCCCGGATGGGGAGACCCGGCGGCGGGGCAAGGGCCTCCGTCACCGCCGCCGGGTCGCTCAAGGGGCGAGTGCGACACCTCGGCTTCGGCAAACCATTGATCATGGACCTTAAGAGGACTAGACCAGAGCGGTCAATGGGTACGGACCAATGGGCGATCGCGTCAAGCGTGAGGATTTCCGCAGGAGTTGACCTCCCGCGATCCGTCGGAGAAGTCCATCCGGACGACCTGTGAGGCACCCCACAGGCGTTCGCACGCATGGACGTGGATCAGACGTGGCACACTGATGCTGTACCAGAAGCAGCGCACTCCGGGGTCGGTGAAAGTCCGAACCGGCGGTTATAGTCCGCGACCCGGTCGCTTCCAGCGGCCGGTTGACCAGGTGAAATTCCTGGACCGACGGTTAAAGTCCGGATGGGAGGCAGTGCGCGGCGGGCGGGCATTCGTGCGCGCTGCCGTTTGTTTCGGCGCGTCCTTCGGGACGTGTCGCCCCATGCGGCTCGCTCCCGGTGTCGCAGTCCGCTCATTCTGTCGTCATCGACAGGCCCCGGAGTCCGTGCCCCATGAGGCAGGAGGACCCGGGAAGTGTTCACCGGAATCGTCGAAGAGCTGGGTGAGGTCACCGCCGTCGAAATTCTCGACGACGCCTCCCGTTTCCGTCTGCGTGGCCCCGTCGTCACGCAAGGCGCACAGCACGGCGACTCCATCGCCGTGAACGGCGTGTGTCTCACGGTCGTCGAACACGAAGGCGACGAGTTCACCGCCGACGTCATGGCCGAAACCCTGGACCGCTCCAGCCTCGGCGCGCTGACCGTCGGCTCCCGCGTCAACCTGGAACGCCCGATGGCCGTGGGCGAGCGCCTCGGCGGCCACATCGTCCAGGGTCACGTCGACGGCACGGGCACGGTCATCGAGCGCAAGCCGTCCGAGAACTGGGAGATCGTGAAGGTCTCCCTCCCCGCGGACCTCTCCCGCTACGTGGTCGAGAAGGGCTCCATCACCGTCGACGGCATCAGCCTGACGGTGGTCGACGCGGGCCCGGACTTCTTCACCGTCAGCCTCATCCCCACCACCCTCGACCTCACCACGCTCGGCCACAAGCAGGCCGGCGACCCGGTCAACCTCGAGGTGGACGTCATCGCCAAGTACGTCGAGCGACTGCTCGGCGCCCGCGGCGAGCAGCCGGTCGCGCTGCCCGACACCCAGGGGAGCGGGCAGTGAACTGGCTGAACTCCGAGGCGTTCACGCTCCTCGGACAGCACATCAAGTGGTCGGACATGATCGGCAACATCGTCGGTCTGATCGGCCTCGCGCTGGGCTGGCGGCGCTCCATATGGAGCTGGCCCGTCCAACTCCTGTCCGGCGTCATCCTCTTCGCGGCCTTCGCCAGCGGCCATCTCTCCGGCAGCGCCGGAAAGCAGGTCGTGGTCATCGTCGTTGCCCTGTGGGGCTGGTGGCAGTGGAACCGCGGTAAGGCGGAGGGCCGGGACGGGCACATCTCCGTACGGTTCGCCACCTGGCGCGAGCGCGCCTACATGGTGGGCGCCGCGGCCGTGGGCACCCTCGCGGTCAGCGGTCTGTTCCACGCGTACCCGACCCTGTCCTGGGACCCCTGGCCGGACGCGTACATCTTCGTCGGCACGATCGTCGCCATGTACGCGCAGGCCCGCGGCATGGTCGAGTTCTGGTTCGCCTGGCTGCTGGTCGACGTGGTGGGCGTCCCGCTCAACTTCGCCAACGGCTACGCCTTCTCCGGTTTCGTCTACGTCGTCTACGGCGCGCTCGTCCTGTCGGGCATGCGCGACTGGTGGCTGCGCTCCCGCAAGGCCGGGCAGCCCGTCCTGGAAGGAGCCTCCGCATGACCACGGCACCCGTTTGGTACAGCACGGGCCACGATGAGGACGCTTCGGACTTCGCGCTCGACCCGGTCGAGAAGGCCATCGCCGACATCGCGGCGGGCCGGCCGATCGTGGTCGTCGACGACGAGGACCGGGAGAACGAGGGCGACCTCGTCATCGCCGCCGAGAAGGCGACCCCCGAGATCATCGCCTTCATGATGAGCGAGTGCCGCGGACTGATCTGCGCACCCATGGAGGGCGACGAACTCGACCGCCTCCAGCTCCCCCAAATGGTCGAGAACAACACCGAGTCGATGAAGACCGCGTTCACCGTCTCCGTGGACGCCTCCGCCGCCCACGGCGTGTCCACCGGCATCTCCGCGGCCGACCGCGCCACCACGCTGCGGCTGCTGGCCGGCGGCGACGCCGAGGCGGGCGACTTCGTGCGCCCCGGCCACATCTTCCCGCTGCGCGCCAAGCCCGGCGGTGTCCTCGTCCGCAACGGCCACACCGAGGCCGCCGTCGACCTCGCCCGGCTCGCGGGCCTGCGCCCGGCCGGAGCGATCGTCGAGATCGCCGGGGAGGACGGACGCATGCTCCGTCTGCCCGAACTCATCCCCTTCGCCCGCAAGCACGGCCTGACGATCATCTCCATCGAGGACCTGATCGCCTACCGCCGTACCGCCGAGCCGACGGTCCGCCGTGAGGCCAAGACACAACTGCCCACCGCCTTCGGCGAGTTCACGGCGTACGGCTACCGCTCCACCGTCGACGGGGTCGAGCACGTCGCCCTCGTGCACGGCGAGATCGGCGACGGCGAGGACGTCCTCGTCCGTGTCCACTCCGAGTGCCTGACCGGCGACATCTTCCACTCGCTGCGCTGCGACTGCGGCCCCCAGCTCCAGACCTCCATGGAGCGCATCCAGGCCGAGGGCCAGGGCGTCGTGGTCTACCTGCGTGGGCACGAGGGGCGCGGCATCGGCCTGCTGTCCAAGCTGCGCGCCTACGAGCTGCAGGAGCGCGGCCGCGACACCCTCGACGCCAACCTGGAACTCGGCCTGCCCGCCGACGCCCGGGACTACGGCGCGAGCGCGCAGATCCTGGAGGACCTCGGCGTCCACAGCCTGCGCCTGCTGACCAACAACCCCGACAAGACCGACGCGCTGGTCCGGCACGGCCTCAAGGTCACGCGCCGGGAGCCGATGCCCGTACAGGCGGGCGAGCACAACCTCCGCTACCTGCGCACCAAGCGGGACCGGATGGGTCACGACCTGCCCTGGCTCGACACGGCCACCGTGTCCGCCTGCGGCAACCAGTAACAAGAAAGCACTGAGGAGAGACGTGAGCGGCAAGGGTGCACCTGAACTGTCCGTACGCAACTGCGGTGACCTGCGCGTCGCGGTCATCGCGGCACAGTGGCACGAAAAGGTGATGGACGGCCTCGTCAACGGCGCGCTGCGCGCCCTGCACGAGCTCGGGATCGACGAGCCGACCCTGCTCAGGGTCCCCGGCAGCTTCGAGCTGCCGGTCGTCGCCAAGGTCCTCGCGGGCCGCGGCTACGACGCGATCGTCGCGCTCGGCGTCGTCATCCGCGGCGGCACCCCGCATTTCGAATACGTGTGCCAGGGCGTCACCCAGGGCCTCACCCAGGTCTCCATCGACACCGGCGTCCCCATCGGCTTCGGCGTGCTGACCTGCGACACCGAGGAGCAGGCCCTCGACCGCGCGGGCATCGAGGGCTCCAACGAGGACAAGGGGCATGAGGCGGTGACGGCCGCCGTGGCGACCGCGGCCACACTGCGCTCAGTATCCGAACCCTGGCACTGAGGCAGGGGCGGTAGCGCGTAGGGTGGGCAGCATCATGTCCAAGAAGACGTTCGAGGAGCTCTTCACCGAGCTCCAGCACAAGGCCGCCACCGGCGATCCCGCCACTTCGCGTACCGCCGAACTTGTCGGCAAGGGCGTCCATGCCATCGGCAAGAAGGTCGTCGAAGAGGCCGCCGAGGTCTGGATGGCCGCCGAGTACGAGGGCAAGGACGCCGCCGCCGAGGAGATCTCGCAGCTCCTCTACCACGTTCAGGTGATGATGGTGGCGCGCGGGATCTCCCTCGACGACGTGTACGCCCACCTCTGAGCCGTAAACCCCGCAATCCCGTACGTTTCGTACGCACGAACGAAGGAAGCCGACCTCATGCTGCGCATCGCCGTCCCCAACAAGGGTTCCCTGTCAGGCCCTGCGGCGGAGATGCTGCATGAGGCCGGCTACCAGCAGCGCCGGGAGTCCAAGGAACTGCGCATCGTGGACCCGGGCAACGAGGTCGAGTTCTTCTACCTCCGCCCCCGCGACATCGCGATCTACGTCTCCTCCGGCCGCCTCGACATCGGCATCACCGGCCGAGACCTGCTCATCGACTCGGGCGCCAACGCGGAGGAGATCCTCCCGCTCGGCTTCGCCCGCTCGACGTTCCGCTTCGCCACCAAGCCCGGCACCGCCAAGGGCATCGAGGACCTCGGCGGCATGACGGTCGCCACCTCCTATGAGGGCATCGTGGCCAAGCACCTCGCCGACAGCGGCATCGACGCCTCCGTCGTCCACCTCGACGGCGCCGTCGAGACCGCGATCGAACTCGGTGTCGCCGAGGTCATCGCGGACGTCGTCGAGACCGGTACCTCGCTGCGCAACGCGGGCCTCGAGGTCTTCGGCGACCCGATCATGAAGTCCGAGGCCGTCGTCGTCCGCCGCGTCGGGGCCGACACCTCCGAGGAGGCCGAGCCCAAGGTGCAGCAGTTCCTGCGCCGCCTCCAGGGCGTCCTGGTCGCACGGACGTACGTGATGATGGACTACGACTGCCGCGCCGAGCACCTGGAAAAGGCCGTCGCCCTCACGCCAGGCCTGGAGTCGCCGACCATCTCCCCGTTGCACAACGAGGGCTGGGTCGCCGTCCGTGCCATGGTGCCCGCCAAGGAGGCCCAGCAGATCATGGACGACCTCTACGCGCTCGGCGCGCGGGCCATCCTGACCACGGCCATCCACGCCTGCCGCCTCTGAGGACCCCGACCGAAGCCATGCCCGACCTTCCCACGCTCCCCGTCACGTTCCGGCCCTCCCTCACCCGGGCCGTGCTGCTCACCGCGGGCGTCGCGATCTTCGTCGTCATAGCGACGGTCGCGATGCTCCTCGAACAGCTCAGCCCGGGGGAGAAGCTCAGCTTCGTCTTCATCGGCGCGCTGCTCTTCGGCGTCCTGCTGATGCTCTCGCGGCCCAAGGTCGTCGCCGACGAGACCGGCGTCACCGTGGTGAACATCACCAGCAGGCGACACCTGGAGTGGGCGGAGATCCTCCAGGTCAACCTGCGCCCCGGCGACCCCTGGGTGTTCCTCAACCTCAGCGACGGCACCAGCCTGCCCGCGCTCGGCATCCAGCCGGGCATCGCCAAACAGCGCGCGATCGAGGACGCCCGCGCCCTGCGCGCGCTCGCCGAGGCCCGCTCCATCGGCGACCCGGAGCAACATCACGGCTGACTCTCGGCCTTCCACCCTGCCTAACGGGCCCATGTCTTGATTAATCTGTTGGCGGAGGCGTTTTCGTTGCGCCTCCGCCACTGATGTTGCACGTGGTGACTCAGAGGCCCCCTGCTACCCGAGGAGTGACTCCCTCCAGCGATGGACGGATCGTCCTGTAGTACCTGCGCCGCCCCCTCCCGACATATCGAGGCGGCGGCATCATGACCATCCCCCTGCTGCTCCTTGGGGCGGCGTTCCTGCTGATTCTCGCCAACGGCTTCTTCGTGGCGGCCGAGTTCGGCCTTGTCACGGTCGAGCGGCCCGACGCCGAGAAGGCGGCGGCCGAAGGCGACCGACGGGCCGGTACGGTCGTCGAATCGCTCAAGGAGCTGTCCTTCCAGCTCTCCGGCACCCAGCTCGGCATCACCATCACCTCGCTCGTCGTCGGCATGCTCGCCGAACCCGCTCTCGCCGAACTGCTGCACGGACCCTTCACCGCGCTCGGACTGCCCGAGGGCGCCGTGTCCGGTGTCGCCGTGGTGGTCGGCATGCTGCTCGCCGCGGCCGTGCAGATGGTGATCGGCGAACTCGTGCCCAAGAACTGGGCGGTCTCCAAGCCGCTTCAGGTGGCCCGCTTCGTCGCGGGCCCGCAGCACGTCTTCTCCCGCCTCTTCCGGCCGGTGATCGCCGCGCTCAACACGGTCGCCAACCGGCTCGTACGGGCCCTGGGCGTCGAACCCGCCGAGGAGCTGGCCTCCGCCCGTACCCCCGGCGAGCTCGTCTCCCTGGCCCGGCACTCGGCCCAGGCCGGCGCGCTGGAGCAGGACACCGCGGATCTCTTCGTACGGACCATCTCGCTCGCCGACCTGACCGCGCAGCACGTCATGACCCCGCGGGTACGGGTCAGCGCCCTCCAGTCCTCCGCCACGGCCGAGGACGTCGTCAACCTCACCCGCGCCACCGGCCTGTCCCGCTTCCCCGTCTACCGGGAGCGGATCGACGAGATCGTCGGCATGGCGCACCTCAAGGACGCCCTGGCGATCCCCTCCCAGGACCGGCTGCGCACTCCCGTCGGCCGGATCGCCCAGGCCCCGCTGCTCGTCCCGGAGACACTGCCCGTGCAGCCCCTGCTCGAACAGCTGCGCAACCAGCAGCCGATCGCCGTCGTCGTCGACGAGTACGGCGGTACGGCGGGCGTGGTCACCCTGGAGGACATCGTCGAGGAACTCGTCGGCGAGGTCCGCGACGAGCACGACGCCAAGGACCTGCCGGAGCTCGCCGCCGCGCCGCCCGAGGACGGACGGCCCGCCTGGGACGCGGACGGCAGCTGCCGGGTCGACGTCCTGCAGCGCATAGGCCTCGACGTGCCCGAGGGCCCGTACGAGACCGTCGCGGGCCTCGTCGCCGATCTGCTCGGCCGGATCCCGGCCCCCGGCGACAAGGCCGAACTGCCCGGCTGGCGTCTGTCGGTACGCCAGGTCGGGCACTACCGGGCCGAACGGGTCCGGCTGGTCAGGACCGCCGACGCGGTTGCCGCGCCGGAGGCCGTCCGATGAGCGTGCTCCAACTCCTGTTCGCCGTGTTGCTGGTGCTCGCCAACGGGTTCTTCGTCGGCGCCGAGTTCGCGCTCGTCTCCGTGCGGCGCAGTCAGATCGAACCCCTCGAGTCCGCGCGGGCCCGTCAGGTCCTGTACGGCCTGGAGCGGTTGCCGCAGATGATGGCGGCGGCCCAGTTCGGCATCACCATCTGCTCCTTGACGCTCGGCGCGGTGGCCGAACCGACGGTCGCCCACCTGGTGGAGCCCGTCTTCGAGGCGGTGCGCCTCCCCGAAGGGGTGATCCACCCCCTCGGATACGTCATCGCGCTCGCCCTCGTCGTCTTCTTCCACCTCGTCATCGGCGAGATGGTCCCGAAGAACCTGGCGATGGCCGCACCCGAGAAGACGGCACTGTGGCTGAGCCCCGGCCTGGTGGCCTTCGCGCGCCTGTGCCGTCCCGTCACCGTCGCCCTGGGCGCATGCGCCCGCCTCATCCTGAAACTCTTCCGGGTCGAACCCAAGGACGAGGTCGAGGCGGTCTTCACGAGCGAGCAGCTCAACCGGCTCGTCGAGGACTCCGGTCAGGCGGGCCTGCTGGACCCCGAGGAGCAGGAACGCCTCGAAGACGCCCTGGAACTGGGCTCCCGCCCGGTCACCGACGTCCTCCTGGACCACGACTCCCTGGTCACCGTCGGCCCCTCCGTCACTCCCGGCCAGGTCGTCGCGCTCACCGCCCGCACCGGGTACTCCCGGTTCCCGGTGGTCGCGGAGAACGGCGCCTTCATGGGCTATCTGCATGTGAAGGACGTACTCGACCTGGAGGAGTCCGAACGGGCGGTTCCCCAGCACCTGTGGCGGCACATGACCACCCTGAGCTCCGAACTGCCGTTGGACGACGCCCTGACCGTGATGCGCCGCGCCGCGACGCACCTCGCGCAGGTCGCGGACGCGTCGGGGAGGGTTCTGGGTCTTGTCGCGCTGGAGGACGTCCTGGAGCTCCTGGTCGGCGAAGTACGCGACCCGGCCCATCGGGACGTCGGCGCTGCCGCTGTGACCACGCCGCTCACGGAATCCCGCCTCAGCGAGACCCCGGAGCAGGCCCTGGCAACCTGACGCCACCGTGTGGGGAGCTGCTCGCACAGCTCCCCACACCCCCAGACCGGGGCTGCGCCCCGATTCCCCCTGCGCTTGGTTGTTCGGGTACGGGTCGGGGGTGCTGGCGCGGTTCCTCGCGCCCTTGGGCCGGGGCTGCGCCCCGATTCCCCCTGCGCTTGGTTGTTCGGGTACGGGTCGGGGGTGCTGGCGCGGTTCCTCGCGCCCTTGGGCCGGGTCTGCGCTCCGATTCCCCCTGCGCCTGGTTGTTCGGGTACGGGTCGGGGGTGCTGGCGCGGTTCCTCGCGCCCTTGGGCCGGGTCTGCGCCCCGATTCCCCCGGCGCCTGGTTGTTCGGGTACGGGTCCGGCGGGCGCTGGTCGCGCAGTTCCCCGCGCCCCTGAGAGCCTCGGCGCATCCGGCGTTCGAGGCCGAGGGCCCGCCCACCCCGGCCGCCGCCCCGCACCTTCAGCCCGTGCGGCGTTTGCGGACGAGGCCGAAGGCCGGTGCCCCACCCACCCCGTCAACCCACCCACCCGGGTCGGCCCCGGCGTTCAGCCCGTCCGGCGATCGAGGACGCGGGCGTTCAGGCCGATGAGGGGGTCTGGGGGCGTAGCCCCCAGGGATGGGAATGGGTAGGGGCGGCGGGGCGAGGGACGTTGGTTACATCGCTGACGGGTCCTGGGGGCCCCGGCCCGACAGCACCTCCCCGTACGCCTGCATAAGGTCCGGCAGCCGGAGTGTCGACAAGTCGTCGCGGGAGGGCGTGTTCGGGTAACCGGAGAGACGGAGGTCCCGGTACGCGCAGCTCTTCTCGTACAGGGTCCGCAGGAACCGGCCGTTGCCGAGTTCGTCGATCCAGCCCTGATCGACCACATGCCCGGCGATGGAGCGCAGCTCGTCGAGCGCCTCCTCGTCCCAGATGTCACCGTTCTCGGCGGCGAGCACCTCACCGATGGAGGTGAGTTCCAGGGGGCGGTAGGAGGGGAAGTCGACCCGGGTGGTGAAGCGGGAGGAGAGGCCGGGGTTGGCGGCCAGGAGGCGGTCCATGCCCTCCGGGTAGCCGGCGAGGATGACGACGAGGTGGTCGCGGTTGTCCTCGGCCCGCTTCAGCAGCACCTGCAGCGCCTCGTCCCCGTACGCGTCCCCCTTGCCGTAGCCCGAGTTCGACAGCGCGTACGCCTCGTCCACGAAGAGGACCCCGCCGATCGCCGAGTCGATCAGCTCGTTGGCCTTGACGGCGGTCTGGCCCAGGTACTCGCCCACAAGATCCGCCCGCTGCGCCTCCACGAGGTGGTCACCGCCGAGCAGACCGAGCGCGTAGAACACCCGTCCGAGAATGCGAGCCACCGTGGTCTTGCCGGTGCCCGAGGGGCCGGAGAAGACGAAATGGCGCTTCGGCGGCTGGACGGGCAGGCCCTGTCCGGCCCGCAGCCGCGCCATGTTCAGCTGCGCCGACAACGCCTTGACCTGCCGCTTGACCGGCTCCAGCCCGACCATGCGCTCCAGTTCGGCGAGCGCTTCGTCAAGTAAGGCGGGGTCGGTCGGCCCGGCCGGCAACGGCTGCACCGGCACCACGGCCTTCTCGCGCACCATGTCGGTCTCCGGCGGCAACGCGCCCGGCGGGAGAGGATCGGGCTGCGAGAGTTTCAGGTCGCGGCCCTCGGCGCCGAAGAGCGGATCGATCCCGTCGGGGCCGTCCATGACGTCCTGCCCGACCCCGGCGAGGGTGATCGCCGCGAGGTCGGCGGCGGCATCGTCGTACCCGTCGCCCTCGGAGATCGCGGCCAACCGGGCCGAGGTGTCCATGAAGGCCGGGTCGACACGGTGCACCGCCCGGTACAAGGGAAGCGCGGCGGCCGACCGCCCGGTGCCCTCGTGGGCCCGCGCGAGCCAGTACCGCAGCTCCTTGCGCTGGGGCTGCTCGCTGCGACAGCGCATCAGGGCGGAGGACAGGAGCGGCTCCGCCTGGCCGAACATCTCCAGGCGGACCCGGGCCATGCCGCCGAAGAGGCCGGCCTCTATGCCCAGCATGGGGTCGTCGATCAGCGGATCCGTGTGCCTGACCAGCTGCTCCCAGTCCTTGACCAGATAGGCCCGGCAGGCGTGCAGAAACCGCACCTGGTGATCGGCGTCGACCGGCGGCAGCCCCGCGAGCGCCCGGTCCAGCTCGGGCACATGGCGGCCGTCCAGCCAGTGCGAGGCGTGCGCGAGCAGCAGATCGCGCGGGCTCTCCAGCACCGGCTGCACCCACCAGCCCAGCCAATACCAGGAGTTGAGCGTGCGCCGGTGCCGCGAGCGCTGCTCACCGAAGCGGTCCCGGTGCCGGAACATCCGCAGCAGCGCGGTCGTCGTGTCCACCCGCAGCGCGTGCAGTCCGAGCCAGCCGTCCGCCATGCCCGGGTCCATCCGGACCGCGGTGCGGAACTCCTCCTCCGCCTGCGGATAGGCGCCCATGGTGTAGGCGTCCACACCTCGCATCCAGGCGAGGTCGGCCGGGGCCTCCGGGCCCTGCATGCCGAAGTCCATCACGTCCCCCACAAACCGTGCCCCCGATGGTTCTCCGAACGGGCCGGTGCCCGTCGGCAGCTTTGATCGAACCCCTGTGCCGCGGACGGGAGTTGCGCCGGTGCGCAGAGCAGCCGTCCGAAGGTCGCACCGAGAGGCATCGTACCTGCGGTTCATGGGCGTGCCGAAGGGTGCCGCACGCCCCGTTCCACGAGGTGGGAGCAGATGGGGCGCACTTGACTCGGTGACCGAGGGTGAGCGGATCGCGGCGTGGAGCGCCCGAAAAGAGAGGGTGTGGGCAGAACGAAGCCCCCGATCACGGGGGAACAACCGGGGGCTTCGCGACTGCGGGCGGCTTCGAAAGGCCGCACATTCAGAACGTAAGTCCTGTACGGCCCCCGGGTCAAGCCGAGTTGAGGCACTTGGAGAACTTCCCCCGCAAGGCTCTTCACAAGTTCAGCACATTGCGGACGATCCGTCACCGTGAGTGATGGGCTGGTCTGGTCCAGCGGTCTCAGTGGGTCCCGAAAACACCTCGTATCCCTCAGAACACTGGCGCACCAGAAGATCGGCGAAGGGTCTTGAGGGATCCTCGACGAAATGCTGACGCTCGGCGGCGACCCACCCGGCCCAGAACGCGCTCTGCGCCTCGCCGTCCCGTCGCCGCCCTCGTGTCCAGGCCTCGTCGCGCGCCAGTTCCATCCACAGCAGCCGTGCGAGATGCGGGCGCAGCGTCCGGCGCCCTGCGCCGACCCCCTCCAGCAGGATCACGGGCGCGGGCGGCAGTTCGCGGACCGGACCGAAGGCGCGGGCGGTCCAGTCGTACGGCGCGTAGCGCGCCGTTTCGCCCCGGCTCAGCGGTTCCACCACCTGGCGCAGCAGCCGCTGGGTCCAGCCGAACAGTTCCTCGTGCGTCGCGATGTCGTCGAGGTGCAGCACGGGCGCGTCGCCCAGTGCCGCGGCCAGCCGTCCGGCGAAGGTGGTCTTCCCGGCGCCGGCGTGCCCGTCGACGCCGATCAGACGGACGGGTCCGCAGGAGGGCGGCAGGGCGCTCAAGCGCGCGGCGAGATCGCGAATGACGGTTCCCGAGGTGCGGTGAGGTGCGGGCGCATCTGCCCGGCGGGCACATGCACCCCTGTACGGGGAACACTCTAGTGGCGGCCGGCGCGCCCCACCGGAATCGAGGCGTCGCAGGTCATGCCAGTGGTCCCGACCAATATTGGTGGGCGCGGCACAGGCCGAAGTGCTGGCAGGAGCCGCCTTCCACCGTCCATAGTGGGGAGCCGTCGCTTCCGGACGAACTGGGGGTCCCCCACCCATGACCAGAGCTTCAGAGCCGTCCCGCAGAGCCCTGCTGGCCGTGGCGGTCGTCGCGGTGGCGACCGGTACCGCGGGCTCCGCGGCCGCGGCCACACCGGCCGGGGCGGCGCACACGCACGCGGGTCCGGGCCTCGTGGACAACCGGGCCTGGACCTCGTACGCCGACTGGCGGACCGGCACCGCGAAGGGCACGCGGGCCATCGAGGCCGCCCGTCCAGGCCTGGTGATCGCGACCCCGGCCGGCACCGCGGACTACACCGACCCGCACACCGGAAAGACCGCGACCTGGGAGTACGCGACCTGGACCTCCCCGGTCCACCGGCTCGCCGTCCCCGCCACCGAGGCCATCGCCTCCTGGAACGCGCACACCCCGGCGGGCACCTGGCTCCAGGTCGAGCTCACGGGCACGTACTCCGACGGCACCGCCACCCCCTGGTACGTGATGGGCCGCTGGGCGGCCGGCGACCAGGACATCAGGCGGACCTCCGTGGACGACCAGAAGGACGGCAAGAGCAGTATCTCGACGGACACCTTCTCGATCGACGACGCGGCCTCGGGCCTGCGCCTCGTCTCGTACCGGCTCCGTCTGACCCTGTACCGCAGCCCGGGCTCCGGGCTCACGCCCACCGTGTGGCGGCTCGGCGCGATGGGCTCCGACATCCCCGACCGCTTCACCGTCCCGGCCTCCACCCCCGGGCTCGCGAAGGAGTTGACGGTCCCGCGCTACTCCCAGGAGATTCACGCGGGCCAGTACCCCGAGTACGACAACGGCGGTGAGGCCTGGTGCAGCCCCACCTCCTCGCAGATGATCATCGAGTACTGGGGGCGCAGGCCCACAGCGGAGCAACTCGCCTGGGTCGACCCTGCCTTCGCCGACCCGCAGGTCTGCCACGCGGCCCGCTTCACCTACGACTACCAGTACGGCGGCTGCGGCAACTGGCCCTTCAACGCGGCGTACGCGGCGACGTACAAGGACCTCCAGGGTGTGGTCACCCGCCTCCGCTCGCTCACCGACCTGGAGACGCTGATCGCCGCCGGCATCCCGGCCATGACGTCTCAGTCGTTCCTGAAGTCCGAGCTGACGGGGGCGGGGTACGGGACCTCGGGCCACCTCATGACCGTCATCGGATTCACCGCGGGCGGCGATGTGATCGCCAATGACCCCGCCTCGCCGGGCGACGACGCCGTGCGCCGGGTCTACAAGCGGCGCGAGTGGGAGAACATCTGGCTCCGTACCAAGAGGTACAACGCCTCCGGGAACGTCGTCTCCGGTACGGGCGGGGTCTGCTATCTGTACTTCCCGGCGAATCCGTCGGCGGGGCAGCGCGAGGCGCTCAAGGCGGTCGGAGTCCGTTGACTGGCGAGTGAGGGGGCGGCCCCCGTGGTGCCGCCCCCTCACTCAGCCTCAGTCCCTCACCTCTGGTCGCTCAGCCCTGGACCGGGTTGACCACCCAGTCGGGGTGATTGGGCATCGGCGGGGTCTTGGCACCGTAGAGCCACGGGTGCAGGAAACCGTCGAGGTCCTGGCCCGCGACCTTGGACGCCAGGTCGACGTAGTCCTGGGTACTGGCGATCTTTCCGCGGTACTCGGTGACCCAGGCCCGCTCGATCTTCCCGAACGTCTCCTCGCCGACCTTCTCGCGCAGCGCGTACAGGACGAGCGTCGAACCGTCGTACCTTGTAGCCGCCGTTGCCGTCGAGCGGGAAGACCGGGTCACCGAGACCCGGCGCACCCGGGGAGGGCGCGGCGGACGGGGACGTGGGGGCGGACGGGGAGCAGGCGGCTTGCGAGACCGGCCCCGTCAAGGCGGCTGCCACCGTGATCGCCTCCGCCAGGGCGAGGCGGGCTCTGCGGCGAGGCGTCCGGAACGTGCTCATCGAGGACCTTTCGGTTGGCTGACCACTGTGCTGTGAGGAGACCCACACCCCCGGCGCATCGTTGCCGAAAAGCGCGGTATTCGAAGGTGGTCGAAGTGTCCGGCGTGTCCCGTCGAGGGGTTCGGGGTGACCAAGGTCTCTACCGCTGAAACCCGTTCCGGTGGCAAGGTGGTCGGGTCGGTGGGGAGCCGGCGTGGGGCGGGGGATGTCACCGCACCACTACGTCAGCGAGAAACCATGACCGCGAGCTCCGCCACCGCCACCCGACTCCGCGCCCGCTCGGGCGGCCCCGAGGACGACGGCCCCAAGATCCTCGAACACGTCGCGGGCTGGACCTTCGTCGTGGTCCTCGCGATGCTCGTCACCCAGCTCGGCCTGCTGTGAACCGACCCGGCAAAACCGCTGTGAACTGACCCCGCGGACGCCAGGCCGAGCCGAGCCCACACGACAGTTCTCCCCAAGACCGCGCCCGGTCGATCAGAGTCGAACGAGTGGGTGGTACCGGTCTGCCATACTGCCAACGTCCCGCTGGCAGTCGGAGACTAGGGCTGGAATTGAATCATAGTCAACAGCGCGCCGTCGACCGCCCCCGGGCGCGCGGCACCGATCGCTCACTGGCGCGCCGCGCCGAACTCATCGCCATCGGGCGGAAGTTGTTCGCCGACACGTCCTACGACGCACTGTCGATGGATGACATCGCACGCCAGGCGCATGTCGCCAAAGGGCTGATCTACTACTACTTCAAGTCCAAGCGCGGCTACTACCTCGCGATCGTCGAGGACTCGGTCGCGGACCTGATCTCCCGGGCGGCGAGCGGCCTCGAACTGCCCCCGGCCGAGCGGGTGCACCGCACCATCGACGGCTATCTGCGCTACGCCGAGCACAACCAGGCCGCGTACCGCACGATCGTCACCGGCGGAGTCGGCTTCGACACCGACGTGCAGGCCATCCGCGAGGGCGTGCGCGAGGTCATCGTCGAGACCATCGCCGAAGGGGCGTACGGCAGGCGCAAGATAGCGCCGCTGCCCCGTATGGCGCTGCTCGGCTGGCTCTACAGCGTCGAGGGCGCGACCCTCGACTGGATCGGCCACCCGGCCCTGCCCCGCGACACGGTCCGTGAGCTGCTGGTGAAGATGCTGGGCGGCGCGATGCGCGCGGTCGAGGAACTCGACCCCTCCTACCGGGCCCCGCAGGCGGCCCGCCGGGAGGCCTGAGCGAGGGGCGGGGGCAGTCGAACCCCCACCCCGACTCTCGTACGGCACCGGCTAGTCGATCGCCTTGATCAGCTCCCCGTTCGAGGTGTCACCGCTGAGCTCCCAGAAGAAGGTGCCGCCCAGGCCCTGCTGGTTCTTGTACGTCATCTTCCCCGCGATGGTCGAGGGGGTGTCGTAACTCCACCAGTTGGTACCGCACTTGGCGTACGCCGTGCCGCCGACCGTGCCCGTCGCCGGGCACTTCGTCTTCAGCACCTTGTAGTCGTCGATGCCCTGCTCGTACGTTCCCGCCGCCGGTCCGGTGGCCGTGCCGCCGGGGGCCGCCTGGGTGACCCCGGTCCAGCCGCGCCCGTAGAACCCGATGCCCAGCAGCAGCTTCGAGGCCGGGATGCCCAGGCCCTTGAGCTTCGCGATCGTGGCGGAGGTGTAGTAACCCGCCTTGGGGATACCGGTGTACGAGTTCAGCGGAGAGTGCGCAGCCGTGGGGCCGGCCGCGTCCCAGGCGCCGAAGAAGTCGTACGTCATCGGGTTGTACCAGTCGACGTACTGCGCCGCGCCCGCGTAGTCCGCCGCGTCGATCTTGCCGCCCGCCGTGGCGTCCGCCGTGATCGCCGCGGTGACCAGGTTGCCGGAGCCGAACTTCGCCCGCAGTGCCGCCATCACGTTCTTGAAGGCCGCCCTGCCGCTGGTGTCGCAGGTGTTGCCACAGGCGTTCGGGTACTCCCAGTCGATGTCGATGCCGTCGAAGACGTCCGCCCACTTGGAGTTCTCGACCAGGTCGTAGCAGGACTGCGCGAACGCCGCCGGGTTTCTGGCGGCCTCGCCGAAGCCGCTCGACCAGGTCCAACCGCCGAAGGACCAGAGGACCTTGAGGTTCGGGTGCTTCTTCTTCAGCTTGCGCAACTGGTTGAAGTTGCCGCGCAGGGGCTGGTCCCAGGTGTCGGCGACACCGTCCACCGACTGGTCGGCGGTGTACGCCTTGTCGGTCGCCGCGTAGGCGTCGCCCATGGCGCACTTGCCGCCTGTGACATTGCCGAAGGCGTAGTTGATGTGAGTGAGCTTGGCGGCCGAGCCGGACGTCTCGACGTTCTTGACGTGGTAGTTCCGGTCGTAGACGCCCCATTCCGTGAAGTAGCCGACGACCTTGGAGCCGGCGGCCTCCTGGGCCGAGGGGGCCGCGGTGGTCGCGGTGGCCGTGCCCGCGCCGGCGAGCAGCGTCGCGCCGAGGGCGGCGCAACAGGCGGCGGACAGGAGCGCTCGGAAGCGGGAGCGGGGGCGGTGCGGTCGGAGCATCGGTTCTCCTCGTGGGGGAGGGGAGTGTGGGGGAGGCGTGCTGGGACCTGCGCGTGCCGTTTGGCATGAACGCGGTGAGGCGTTGACGGAACAGTAGGAGGACTAGACCAGTGCGTCAATGGTTCGG